>NZ_JBEZJL010000014.1:0-163493 GCF_040651755.1 Actinomadura sp. NPDC048394
CGCATGGCCACCGCCGTCTCCGGCATGAGCAAGGTCATCGGCGAATCCCACGACATCCACCTCGGCGCCGAACGCCAGAACACCGCCATGTGGAGCTCCTGACCCCCAAGGACCGCCCATGCCTCCCAAAGACCCCTCCGACGACCTCACCCAGCTCCTCTACCCCCACGGCACTCCCCCGGCCGGCCCCGCCACCAGCTCCCCCACCACGCCACCGGCCACGAGCCCCCCGTCCCGAGGCGCAGGCAAGTACGAGGTCCGCCGCCGCGAGCTCCTCAAGGTCACCGACGAGATGCGCAACGACATCAAGGCCGTGGAACAGGCCGTCCAAGCGCTCAAAATCCAGGTGCACCAGGTCGGCGACTGGGACGTGGCGCAACAGCTCGCGTCCAAAGTCAACACCGCCCACACCAACATGCTCGACGTCCTCGACCAGTACGTGCAGGTCGCCAGTGCGATAGCGGGCCAGGTAGAGAACTCCGCGAAGACCTACGGCAAGGCAGAAGAAGGAGCAAAGGCGGCTTCTCAGACTCCGACGCCGACGAACGTGGCTCCTTGGTAGCCGTGACACCGTATCGAGCGACCGTTGAACCGACAGGAGGCCGGCGGCTTTGACCCTCCATCCGTACGAGCGTGGCATCCGGCCCGGCTCCCTCGGCCACGGTGACCCGGCCCAGTACGACTACCTGACCATCAAGTCCTTCTTCGCGAACGCCAAACCGGCCGACCTCGAAGGGCTCCAGCAGGCGTACACCAAACTGCAGAGCGCCCTGCAAGACTTGGAACAGCGCCTCGGCCAGCACACCAAGCGCCTGAACCAGATCTGGGACGGGGACGCCCAGCAGGCCGGCACGTCCGAGATCAAGCAGCTCACCGAGAACGCCGCCACGCTCGCCAAGGCGAGCGCCCAGTTCGGCACCGCCATGTCCAGCGGCGCCGCCGCCCTCCGAAACCCGCCGCAGCTCCCCCCACCGTCCGGCCCCGCAGGCGCTCTGCCAGGCCTCATCGGCGAAGCCGCCGCCTCCCCCGCCGACACGAAAGCCGCCCAAGAGGCCCTGGCGAAAACCAACACCTCCCTCGCCTCAGCCTTCAACCAAATCCCCTCCACCCTCACCCTCGACCAGAGGCCCGATTTCGGCGATACGCCCTATAGCAGCGGCCCCGGCCGTACAGGGTCCGGCGGAGGCGCGGAACTCGGCGGGCAGGGGTCCGGCACGGGTCTTCCGTCCACCGGCCCTTGGGCGGGCGGCCACGGAGGTAGCGCAACGGCGCCCTCGCCCAGACTGTCCTCGGGACATCCCTCGGGTCCTACAACAGTCGGGTCTCCCTCCACACAGCCACCGAGCACACCGGGTCACGCTCCTGCCAGTGCTCCGTCGGAACTGGCGGGCTCGCCCCGCGGAGGGCAACTACACCCTGGAAGCTCGCCGGGACTCCCTGAGATAACCGGCCCGGGCGGCGACGGCCGAGGTCCCCTGACTCCCGGACCACTCGTACCCGGTCCAGGGGGCGGTACCGCACGCCCACCGGACGGAAACGGCGGACGTCCTCCAGCTCCCGGCCGCGGCCTTCCTCACCTTCCGGAGGTGGGGGAATCACCGAGTCCGCTGACAATGCGGCCACTCCCAGGCGGCGCGAGCGGCGGCATTTCGCCGAGCGGCGTCATAGGCGGAAACAAGTTCAGGGGGCTGGGAACTTCCGGCTCGGAGGCGCTCCCGTCCTCTGGGCCAGCAACCGGACCAAGACAAATGGCCCCCGATGGAGTGCTTCGCAACGGCACGCTGCGTGCTGGCGGCGAGGCTGGCGCTTCGGCTGTCGAGGCACGTCAGGCCGGCACCGTCGGCGGTTTCCCCATGACCGGCGGCGTGGGCGGCGCCGGCAGGAGCGGAGAACGGACAAGAGACGTCGCCTTGCTCGAGGGCAGCGACCTCTGGACGGACGAGACACAAGTTTCACCGCGGGTGCTCGGCAGGCCTGACCGAGGAGACGAGGACCACAGAACATGACAGCAGGTCCTCTTCCCCGGACGCTTCATCTCACGAGGCTGCTTCTCGCGACGGCGGCGGCGCTGGCTCTTCTTTTGCTCGATGCCCCTTCGGCCCAGGCCCTGCCGGGCCCGCGCTCACAAGAGTGGTGGTTTGATGCCTGGCAACTGCAGCAAAAGGTGTGGCCGCTCACCCAAGGGGACGGCGTCACAGTAGGTCTGATCGACTCTGGCGTAGAGGCGAGGCTTCCGGAACTCAGGGGAGTGGTGCTGCCAGGAGAGGCAACCAACGGCACCTCGACAGGCGACGGCCGTGTCGACTCGGATAAGAACCTGGGCGGGCACGGAACGGGCATGGCCGCCCTCATCGCCGCCCAAGGCTCCGGCAGTGGGATGGTCGGCGTCGCTCCGAAGAGCCGCATCCTTCCCGTCGTTGTACCGACCACCGGCTACGACAAGGCCATTCGCTACGCGGTGGACCACGGCGCAAAAGTGATCAACATGTCGCAGGGCATCCCTGCGCCCACATGCCCGATGGAGCTTCGCGCTGCGATCAGGTATGCCATCCAACACGACGCGATCATCGTCGCAGGGGCCGGAAACACACCTTTCTACGAATCATCGTACTCCCCGGCGAACTGTCCCGGAGTCCTCACGGTCGGCGCGGTCGACGCCCACCTCGCCCCCTGGAACAAATCAACACCCGGATCCAACGTCATGCTTGCGGCACCCGGCGTCTCGGTGGGCTCCATAGGCAAGGCCGGGGTTTTTACTCCGGATGTCAACGGAACGAGTTCCGCAGCAGCCCTGACCTCCGGTGTGGCGGCCTTACTCAGATCCCACTTCCCTACCATGTCAGGCCGCGAAATCGTCCAGCGCATGCTGGCCACCGCCAGAGACGTGGGCCCCAAGGGCTGGGACAACAAGACCGGCTACGGCGCCCTGATCCCCTACAAGGCTCTGACCGCTGACGTCCCGGAGACCGCTCCTAACCCTGTCTACGCATCGTTTACCGCAAAGGCGACCGAGCACAGAGCCGCGATCCCGTCCACCACACGTTCAAAGGAGCGGGGAAAAAAAGAAGGAAACCACAGGGTGGACGGGAATATCACCATCTTCACAATTCTCTTTCTTGTTACAGTAATGGCACTCGCCATATCTATCTTTTATCTCCGTCGGCGCGGATCGGCCAATTGAGAACGACACCATCCCGGCGACGCCACTTTCAACACAAAGGGGACTTTCAATGAGCAAAGACGATAGCAGTTTGAAGGATCAACTGAACGTCAGTGTCCCCAAAGCTCCGCGGACAGCCCAGGAAATTCAAGAGCGCAAGCGAGCAGCAGCCTATCATCGTAAGCATGTTGTTGACGGCCAAGACCATCCGCCGGAGACTCCCACTAAAGGCTCTCCTGCGCCTGAAGCGCGCCTATTAGTGCCACCCATGACGCCATACAGGACCGCGCCCTCGTCTACAAAAGAAGCGCTGTCATCCGAGCCGACGACATCCGACCTCATCGAAGTCTCACTAAAGGTCGATGAGAACCAGAAATTTCTCGAGGTTCAGCAGAACAAATTGGCTCTCACGCTTGAGCAGGCATCGAGTCGACAGTACACTGGCGGAAGCAATAGAAATGGGGTCATGGTGACGGTTGACGGCAACGGCTCCATACTCCAGTTGCACGTATCCCCTCACCTGCTCAAACACGAGCAGTCGAAATTAATTTCCACTCGCATAATGTCAGCAATCTCGCAGGCGCGCTCGAAGGCGGCCGAAGACTGGGCAGCGTCACTTTTGTTGGAGATCGAGGTCGGCCAGGACCATGTCGATCAGTGACGAGATCGCAGAGAAAGTCCGAGCACTCGGAAACCTCGTCGACTCACTGCAAACAGAGACCCGAAAGGCGGCAGCCAAGGCCCACCAAGGCTCAAGCGCGAAATTCGCGGCCGAGATAAGAGGCGGGCTGGGCGTCGTCGAAGTGGACATAATGGCTCGACTTCGAGCAATACGCCTCGATCCACAGCAGATACGCCGCTGTGACGCAGAAACTTTCGCCAAAGAGCTCGTCAGCGCGATCAATACCGCAGAGCAGGCAGCACGAGAATCACTTGACCGTGCTTCTCGCAACACGTCGACGACGCCTCCCGATCCGCAAGGAAGGAGATCTGCACATGGCAGATGAGTACAGTGTGCAAAGGCAGTCTCTCCGTGAAGCGACAAAGTATCTGAGCACGGCCAGTCAGAGTTGGCGCGGCATCACGAACACACTGGCGAACGCCAAAATAGGTCCAGACGACCTCGGCGTCATAGGAAAAATGACGAATGTATTTTCGAAATACAACGCAGGTGTCGATCACGCCTGGCAGCAGATAGACCAGGGGGTGGCGAATCTGGATCTGATGACATACGCGCTGGAGCTCGTGGCCGCAAATTACGGCCATGCGGAGCACAAGAGCATCGACATGCTGCGAGACATGCTACGGGACATGCCGAAATGACGACACTGGATCAGCCGGCTCCTTTTCCTCATCACGATGCCGCTACAGTACAGAAAGCCGCTAAGATAACCAACCACCACAAAGCTCTGGATGCCCTGAACATGGTACGGAACATGATCGGGCATCCCGGCAACATTCAGCGTGCGGTGACGGAATGGGAGAATGCCATTCGGTCCATGAGTGACTCGTATGAGGGAATCTCGCGTGCACACAGCCAGGTACAAGCCAGGTGGGCAGGCGGCGCTGCAGGCGGATTCAACTCCTACGCGACCGATGTCAAGGGGACGATCACCGGCAACGTAATCGCGCTCCAAGGCGCTCTGGACGCGACCAGCCAAATGTATTCAGCCGTGATAGATGCATACAAAGACGGTATAACGTTCATTTCAAAATGCGCCCAGAGCTTGCTGGACTTCGGTGGCGGGCTGCTCAGTGACTGGAAGGTGGTACTGGAGGTGGCCATGGCCGGGCCGACCGACGGCGCCTCGTTAGCCCTCGTCATGAACCATTTCACTTCACTGCTCTCCGAGTTCGCCGATAATATCACCAACCTGATCAATGCCGCCATCGAAGCGAATAAGGGCTACACCAACGCGTTGAGCGTGGCCGTGAGGAACATCAATGCCATTCGACCGCTGCCCAAGCCGACGGATGGGCTGCTCGATCTGCACGCATGGAAGCCCCAATGAGAGCAGGCATAGCCACGATAGGTCTGACGTTGCTGCTCGCGACGGGCTGCGACACAGTTTCCCGTGGTCATGACCAAAATTATCCCGACGTGGTCGATGCATGCACACTGATCGGGGCTTCGTCGCTCGAAAGATATGTGGGTAATGGTGCATCGCCCCTGCCATCGCGACCACCAAGTGCACGCTCTGGCGACAAACAGTGGGTGTGCGACTGGAATAGCGCACCAACAGGCCCCTCGTTGAGGTTGGCGGAGGTCTTTCATGCCAAGAAGAACGGCGGCACCGATTCCGCAGCAAGAGACTTCAAGTTCGGCCGTTCAGCCTGCCGTGGAGTGACGTGCCGAGAACTGCACGGAATCGGAAACGAGGCATTCGTCAGAGGCGAGGATCTCGTTTCTCCTCACCCGTCGCCGGCTAACGGTTCGATCGATGTCTATGCGAGGGACGCAAACCTTGAGTTCACGGTTTCCTACACACCTGGATCGGACGGATCCAGCCCGAGCATTGGCCCGGACGTGACGGCGAACGCAACTCTTCTGGCCAAGGAAGTTTTGAAGAACCTGCGGAAAACACGGCAGCATTGATGGCTTCTCTGTACTCGCCATCTCGACTGACGCAAGAGAAATGGGCGGTGAAGGCCATCACCGGAAGAGAACATCCCTTGCCTCCAGCCTGAGCACGGAGAACAAGTTCCGGCCGGACCGAGGACCCGTTGGTCGACGAAGAGGGTGGCTTGTGAGCCGAGGCAGCCCTGTCACGCTCGATCGTTCCCGAAGTGGTTCCCCAATGAAAGTTGCGCGGCGCACCGCCCGGCGGTGGGGCAGCCTGCGCTCGCCGTGACCTGGCCGACCGAGCCAACGACGAGCTTCGTTTCGGCGGATGGTTCACCGAACGTCGGTTGGGGGGGCGCTGGGCGGGCAGTTGGGATCGCATGGAGATACCTCGGACTCTGGTGCTCAGTGGGCACTTTCCCCCGGAGCCGGGCGGGGTCCAGACGTTCACGTGGGAGCTGGTGCGGCGGCTGCCCGCCGACCGGGTGGTGGTCGTCGCGCCGGCGCGGGCGGGGGCGGCGGGCTTCGATGCGGGGGTGGACTTCCCCGTCGTGCGAAGGCGGGGGTACCTGCTGGTTCGGGGGGTGCGGCGGCTCGTCGCCACGTACGGGGTCGACGCGGCGTGGATCACGGCCGTGGCGCCGTTCGGGCTGTACGCGCCGCTGGTGCGGGCCGCGGGAGTGGGGCGCATTGTCGGGTCGACGCATGGGCAGGAGCTCGGGTGGTTTCGGGCGCCGCCGACGCGGGCCGCGCTGCGGAACGCGGCGCGGTCGTTCGACGTGCTCACTTATCTCAGTAAGGGGACGCTTCCCGGGGTGAGGGAATTGGTCGGTGAGCGGGCTCGGCTGGTGCAGATGGCGGGCGCGGTCGATACGGGGCGGTTCCGGCCTGGGCTGGACGGGGCGCGGGTGCGGCGGCGGCACGGGCTGGGTGATGGGCCGGTGGTGCTGAGCGTGGGGCGGCTGGTGCGCAGGAAAGGGCACGATGTGCTGCTGCGGTCTTGGCGGGACGTGGTTCGCAGAAGGCCGGACGCGCGGCTGGTGATCGTCGGGGACGGGCCGATGCGGCGGCGGCTCGCGGAGCAGGCGCGGGAGGCGGGCGGGACGGTCACGCTGACCGGCACGGTGACCCCGGCGGACCTGCCCTACTACTACGCGGCCGCGGACGTGTTCACGCTGCCGTGCCGGGACGACCGGCGCGGGCTCCAGACCGAGGGGCTCGGGCTGTCGGTGCTGGAGGCGTCGGCGGCGGGAGTGCCCGTGGTGGTCGGAAGGTCGGGCGGCAGCCCGGAGGCTCTGGTGGACGGGCGGACGGGCGTGCTGGTCGACGCGTCCGGGCCGGACGAGCTGGCGCTCGCGCTGCACCGGCTGCTGGCGGAGCCCGGACGCGCGGCCGCGATGGGCGTGGCCGGGCGGGAGTGGGCGCGCGGGCGGTGGAGCTGGGACGCCGCAGCGGCGCGGCTCGCGGCGCTGCTCAACGACGGCCCGGCCCACGATCGGACCACGCCCCGGCCCCGGATCCCGTGGATGGAACCCGTATGGCAGTCAAGGAGCGGCTGACCCGGCCGGACTTCCGGCGGCTGATCATCGGGCAGACGGTGTCGGCGCTCGGCGACTGGATGGGCACGCTCGCGCTCATGTACTTCGTCCTGGAGCTGAGCGGGTCGACGACGGCGGTGGGCGGGGTGCTGGTGCTGCGGCTGCTGCCGTCCGCGCTGGGCGCGCCGGTCGCCGCGCGGATCGTGACGCGGTGGCGGCGGCGCAGCGTGATGCTGACATCCGACCTGGTCAGGGTGGGGATGGCCGTCGCGCTGCCGGTGGTGGCGGGGCTGTGGTGGGTGTACTTCTGGGCCTTCATGATCGAGGTCGTGGGGCTGATGTTCCTGCCGGCCCGGGACGCGGCGGTCCCGTTCCTGATCGGGGAGGGCCGGGAGGAGGGGAAGAACGACCACGACACCGGGACGCTGGAGCTGGCGAACGGCATCACGATGGCGACGTCGTACGGGATGATCCCGTTCGGCGCGGGGATGTTCGGGCTGATCCTGTGGATATCGGAGCAGGCCGGGTGGGGCGGCCACTGGCGGTACGTCCTGGTGTTCTGGCTGGACGCGCTGACGTACCTGGCGTCGTGGCTGGCGGTGCGCGGGATCCCGGACCTCGGGCCGGGGCCGGGCGAGAAGCTGGCGATGGAGCGGGACGAGCGGGAGGCGGGCGAGAAGCACGGCTTCTTCAACGCGCTGAAGCTGCGGGTGGTGCGGAGCGTCCTGCCGGGGATCGCGGTGGTGGCGCTGGGCCTGGGCGCGCTGTTCTCGCTGGGCGTCGTGTTCGTGAAGGGCGTGATCAACGCCGGGCAGATCGGGTTCGGCGCACTGGTGGTGTGCTTCGGGGTGGGGGCGATCATCGGGCTGCTGGTCCTGCACCGCAAGACGGGGAGCCTGCTGACGCAGGTCCGTGTGGCGACGGCCGCGCAGGGCGTGGTGATCGCGTCGATGGGCGGGCTGGCGTCCAAGTCGTGGTCGTTCGCCGGGGCGGTGCTGTTCGGCGCGGCGGCGACGAGCGCGCTGGTCGGCGGGATCACGTACCTGCAGGAGAGCCTCGGCGGGGTGGACCGGAACCTGGCGCTCACCGCGTTCCACGCGGTGCTGCGGTTCGGGCTGGCGCTGGCGGCGCTGCTGGCGGGCGGCGCCGCCGACCTCCTGAAGGAGGCCGGCGGGCACCCGCTCGGCATGGTCCCGGCCCAGTTCGTGCTGATGCTGTCCGGCCTGGTGGTGCTGGCCGGGACCTTCCTGATCCGCGCCCCGAAGGCGCGGGAGCCCGCCGCTACTTGACCGGGACGGGCTCGGACGGCGCGTCCTGCAGCGGCTGCTCCGCCTCGCCGCGGGTGTTGGCGGCCCGCAGCGCGACGACCGCGGCGGCGGCGAGGAAGATGCTGCAGGCGAGCAGGGCGCGGGAGAACCCGCCGGTCAGCGCGTCCGGCATCGGCCTGCGGTCGGCGACGAGGTCGTCGGTGCGGGCGGTGGCCAGCGCGGAGAAGATCGCGAGGCCGAGCGCGCCGCCGAGCTGCTGCGAGGCGTTGAGCAGCGCGGCGGCGATGCCCGCCTTGTCCGGGGCGACGTTGGCGTTGGCGGCGGTGGTGATCGACACGAACGCCAGGCCGAGCCCGAGCGAGGCGATCATTAGGCCGGGCAGCAGGTCGGTGAGGTACGCGCCGTCCACCGGGATGCGGGACAGCCAGTAGACGCCGCCGCCCGCGATCAGCAGCCCGGCGACCATCACCGGGCGGGTGCCGATCCGGGCGAGCAGCTGGGACGAGATCCCGGCGGCGATGCCGACGCCGAAGCAGAGCGGCAGGTAGGCCGAGCCGGTCTTCATCGGCGAGTAGCCGAGGACGTTCTCCATGTACAGGCTGAGGAAGAAGAACATCGAGCCGATCCCGGCGACGGCCACCAGCATCGCGACGTCGGCGGCGCCGAGCCCGCGGATCCGGAAGATCGACAGGGGCAGCAGCGGGTTGCGGCCGCGCTGCTCGTTGAGCAGGAACGCCAGCAGGATCACCGCGGCGCCGGCGAGGCCGCCGACGGTCCGGGCCGCGCCCCAGCCGGCGTCCGGCGCCTTGACGATCGTGTAGACGAGCAGCAGCATCCCGGTGGTGACGAGGACGGCGCCGAGCAGGTCGAAGTTCGCGAGGCGGGCGCTCCGCCGGTCGCCCTCGACCAGCAGGAACAGCCCCGCGATCACGATCACGCAGACCGGGACGTTCACCAGCATCACCCAGCGCCAGCCGGGGCCGTCGGTGAGCAGCCCGCCGAGCAGCACGCCCGCGGCGGACGCGCCGCCGGCGACGCCGCCCCACACGCCGAGCGCCTTGCCGCGGTCGCCGCCCTCCTTGAACATCGTGGTGAGGATGGACAGGGTGCCGGGCAGCATCAGCGCCGCGCCGATGCCCTGCGCGAACCGGGCGCCGACCAGCATCCCCGAGCTCTGCGCGAGGCCGCCGGTCACCGACGACAGCGAGAACAGGACGGTCCCGGCGACGACGATGCGGCGGCGGCCGAGCAGGTCGGCGAGGCGTCCGCCGAGCAGCATGAAGCCGCCGTAGGTGAGCAGGTATCCGGACGGCACCCACTGCAGGTCCTGGACGGAGAAGTCCAGGTCCTTGCGCATCGCGGGCAGCGCCACGTTGACGATCGAGGCGTCGATGAAGTCCAGGAACGCGATCGCGCACAGCAGCGTCAGGGTGATCTTGCCGCGCCCGGTCGCGAGGAAGGACGGACGGGCGTCCGTTGTCGCCATGGTGGTCTCCAGGTTTCAGGCGCTCGCCGGCATCTGCCAGCGGGGCGCGCGTTCGTAGCGGGGGCGCCAGAGGGCGCGGTACAGCAGCCGGACGGGCGGCGGGACGACGCCGAGGACCTTGCGGCGCGTCTCGTCCTCGGCTCCGTCGAGCAGCCAGGGGAAGAAGGTCGCGGCGCCGCTCATGCCGAGCTTGTCGCGCTGCTCGGCGCCGAACGCGTCCCATTCCTTCTTGGTCAGCAGTTTCTGGACGAGCGGCAGCGCCAGCTCCTCCTCGTGGTCGCAGTGCGCGGTGAGGCCCTGCGCGAGTTCCGCCGCGCGCGCGGCGAGGACCTCGGCGGGTGCGGACGCGTTGATCGCCGCTTCTACGCCGTCCAGCAGCCCGTCGAGCGCGTTGTGCTCGTCCTCCATCTGCTCGAGGACGGCGGTGTCGGCGACCCGGTCCTGCAGGACGGGCCACAGGTGCGTGTCCTCGGCGGTGTGGTGGACGTGCAGGAACGTGCTGAAGCGGTCCCAGCCGGCGCGGAGCGCGGGTCCGGGGACGTCCCCGGCCTCGGCCATGGCGATGAGCCGGTCGAGGTCGCGCTGGAAGGCGTCGTGGACGGCGTACATGAACGAGACGTCGATCCGCTCGGGCGGGACGGATCGCGTCCCCGTGCCCGGTTCGGTGGTGCGGCTCATGAGGTGGCCCCCTTGTGTCGTGCCGGGATTCGGCCCGGTCTCGGGAGCAAAGAGGGACGCCGGGGCGGCGAGTGTGACACCGGGCGGCCGAGATGAGGCCCACATCACAGTGCGGGAACCGATGTCACACTTCGGGGGGCGCGGTCCCTCTAGGGGGTGAGCGCACAGGAGGTCGACCCATGCCCGAAGGCACCGCCGAGGACACCGCGACGCGGGTGTTCGCCGATCACCGGGAGCTGCTGTTCTCGGTCGTCTACAACATGCTCGGGAGCGTCGCCGACACCGAGGACGTCCTGCAGGACGCGTGGCTGGCGTGGGCGGCCCGGCACGGCGCAGGCGGCGCGGAGGACATCGAGAACCCGCGGGCGTACCTGGTGCGGATCGCGGTGAACACCGCGCTGGCGCGGCAGGCGGTGATCAGCCGCCGCCGCGAGACGTACGTGGGGCCGTGGCTGCCGGAGCCGCTGGTCAGCGACGCGGGCGCGGAGGAGTCGGCGGAGCGGACCGAGGCGGTGTCGATGGCGCTGCTGGTCGTGCTGGAGACGCTGACGCCGCTGGAGCGGGCCGTGTTCGTGCTGCACGAGGTGTTCGGGTACGCGCACACGGAGATCGCTGCGATCCTGGACCGCAGCCCGTCGGCCGTCCGGCAGCTGGCGCACCGGGCCCGCGAGCACGTGCACGCGCGCCGTCCCCGCTACCAGGCGGACCCGAAGGTGCAGCGGCAGGTGACGGAGCGGTTCCTGCGGGCGGCGCTCGGCGGCGACATCCAGGACCTGATGGAGATGCTGGCGCCGGACGTGACGCTGTGGACCGACGGCGGCGGCAAGGCGCGGCCGGCGGCGCTGCGCCCGATCCACGGCGCCGACCGGGTCGCCCGCACGATCACCGGCGGCACCGGGCGGGAGCGGTGGCCGCTGGACGTCCGGTACCGCACCGTCAACGGCGACCCGTCCGCGGTGCTGTTCGACAACGGCGACGCGCCGTTCGGCGTGATGGTCCTCGACCTCGATCCGGAGGGCGACCGGATCCGCGGCATCTACGCGGTCACCAACCCGGACAAGCTCACCCACATCGACGACCACCGCTGAGAGACGCGGTCCGCCGCCGGGGGCCGCGGCGGCGGACCGTCCCCGCTCCAGGCCATGGGACGCGGGGGCCGCTACGGGCAGGCGGGGAACAGGCGGCGGGTGCCGGTCCCGGCGGCGTAGGCGGCGGGGTCACTGAACCGGCAGCCGTAGTCGGGGCGGGCGACCACGGACGGCCTCGTCGTGACGTCGCCGGCCGGGCGGCGGCCCGTGTCGACCCAGCGGACCAGGTCGTCCCAGGCGGCGCCGGCCTCGGCGGCGGAGAACTCGCAGTGCTGCGCGGTGCGGATCGCCCGCTGAACGAGCAGCCCCGACCGGTGGCTGCGGGCGGTCTCCGCCGCGTAGTCCTCCTCCATGGAGAACGGCACGAACATGTCGCCGAGCCCGTGCAGGGTCAGGACGGGGACGTCCGGGCGCCCGTCGATCAGCGGGACCTGCGACAGCCGGTGCGAGACCCGGGCGGCCGGATTCGCCACGGGCACCCGCTGGACGGTGCCGTTGACGTCGACCGGGGTGTTCGGCGCGTACCGGGTGAACAGGTTGGTCGCGACCTGGCCCGGGTCCTCGGCGAGCGTGGCGCCGGGCGCGGGCGGGGTCGCGAGGGTGAAGGGGAAGTCCTTCCAGAGCGCGAACGCCTGCTCGGCGCCGGGCCGCGGGCCGCCCGTCCGCTCGATCATGATCGAGCGGAACTGCCCGCCGCGCGCGTTGGTGGTGTCGGGGCCGCCGGGGGTCAGCCCGGCCAGCCCGAGCGCCTGCTCGATCTTCGGGACGGTCGTGGCCGGGTAGCCGGCCGTCACCGGGTACTCCCGGACACCGGACAGGTCCTGCGCGACGAGGTTGTAGTCGAGGAAGTAGTCGAACAGGGCGTCGTCGCCGAGGACGCCGCACATCGGCAGCGCGCCGGCGTAGTAGCCGGGGTACTGCTCGATCGAGCGGCCGATGATGTGCCCGCCCATGGACACGCCGAGGATGATCCGCTGCCGGGGCCGTCCGACCCTGGCGGCGAACAGGTCGGCGAGGTCGCGGGTGCCGGTGACGCCCGCCCGCACGTCGTAGCCGTTGTCGTAGTAGGACGACGCGGCCCATGCGTAGCCCTGGTCGAGGAGCCGCTGGCGCAGCCCGAACGGCGGCGGGCCGACCGTCAGCACCTTGCCCTGCCCGGCGTAGCCGTGCGCGTACATGGCCAGCCGCCCGTTCCAGTGCGGTGGCACCTCGATGTCGTAGGCGGCATGCCGGTGGACGCCCTGCATGACCGTGGACGGGGCGCCGTGCACCTGGACGGATGCGAGGGGCGGGTTCTGGATCGTGTAGCCCGGCAGCGGCTGGTCGCCGGGGGTGCCGGGGGTGCCGGCGGCGCGGGCGGTCCCGCCCGGCAGCAGCGCGGCGAGCGCGGTGGCGGTGAGGGCGGCGAGGGCACGGACGCGCATGGGGCTCCCCGGGTCGGACGTGCCGCAAGTACATACCGTCCGGTCGGTTTGTGGAATGGCCGCGACCGGATCCGGCCGCCCCGCCGCCCCGCCGTCCCCGCCGCCCCGCCGCCCCGCCGCGACCGCAGCGCTCCCCGCCGCGGCACCGGCCGCCCGCCGGTGCCGATTCGGGGCGACGTGCCTGGGTAGGGGGTCATCGCGATCACTCGCGGCCCGGAGGCGCCGGGCGCGGATCGCCCGACCACTATGAGCCTTCTCGGGATGATCTTCGCCGTGGTGGCGGCCGCGTTCACCGGACTCGGCTTCGTCGCCCAGCAGCATGCCGCCTACCGGGAGCCGCTGGAGGAGATGCTGCACCCGCGGCTGCTGCTGCACCTGCTGCGCAGCCGGCTCTGGCTGGCCGGCATCGGCACGATGATCATCGGTCAGGTGCTGTTCGCGATCGCGCTGAACATGGCCGACATCGCCGAGGTCGAGCCGCTGCTGGCGAGCAACCTGATCTTCGCGCTGGTGGCCGCGCACCTGATCTACCGGGAGCGGCTCGGCCGCGCGGAGTGGCAGGGCGCGGTGCTGTTCACGGCGGGCGTCGCGCTGTTCCTGACGATCGGGGAGCCGCACGGCGGCGGCGAGCCGAGCACCTGGTCGCCGCGCTGGATCGCCGGCGCCGTGGTGATCGGCCTGGTCGGGCTGCTGACGATCGCCGGCCAGCACCGCGACCTGCGGGTCCGCGCGATCACCCTGGCCTGCGCGGCGGGCCTGCTGTACGGGCTGCAGGACGCGCTGACCCGCAGCGTCCTGCTGCTGTTCGACCAGGGGATCTGGCAGGCCGCCAAGGACTGGCAGCCCTACGCGCTGGTGCTCATCGGGGCGACCGCGCTGCTGTTCTCGCAGAGCGCGTTCGACGCGGCGCCGCTGCGGATCTCGCTGCCCGCGACGACGGCGGCCGAGCCGCTCACCGGCATCGCGCTGAGCATCGTCGTGTTCGGGGAGCGGCTCCGGGTGTCGGTGGGCAGCTTGGCGCTGGAGGCGATCGGGCTCGCGGCCATGGTCGCCGGGATCGTCGTCCTCGGCCGCTCCCCTTACCTGGGCAAGCCCGGTGACCGCGCGGACGCGCGCGAGAACGGGGTGGAGGCCTGATGCTCTCGGTCCTGTTCGCGGTCCTCGCCGCCGCCGCCAACGCGCTCGCGTCGGTGCTGCAGCGGCAGGTCGCCAAGGGCGCGCCCGACGAGCACACGTTCCGGCCGTCGCTGATCGTCGACCTGCTGCGCAAGCCCGCCTGGCTCGGCGGGATCGGCGCGCTCATCGCCGCGTTCCTGCTGCAGGCCGCGGCGCTGGACCGGGCGGGGCTGGCGCTCGTCCAGCCGCTGCTGGCGGCCGAGCTGCCGTTCACCATGCTGCTGCTCGGCTGGCTGGTGCCCGGGGCCTTCGGCAAGGTGCCGTGGGCGGCGGTCGGCGCGCTCACCGCCGGGCTCGCGGCGCTGCTCACCGCCGCCTCGCCGTCGGAGGGGCCGGGACGTCCCGGGCCGGTCGGCTGGGCGGTCGCCACCGGCGTGACGGCGGGCCTCGCCGCCGGCCTGATCGCGGCGGCCTGGATCTTCAGCGGGCCGCTGCGCGCCGTCCTGCTGGGCGTGACGACGTCGCTGGGGTTCGCGCTGACCGCCGCCTACATGAAGACGGCCACGCAGATCATCACCGACTCCGGGCTCGGCGCCGCCTTCGCGTCCTGGGAGCTGTACGCGATGGTCGCGACGGGCGTCGCCAGCCTGATCCTGCTGCAGATGGCGCTGGCCAGCGGCACCCTCGTCGTGGTGCAGCCCGCGCTGACGGTGACCGACCCGGTCGCGAGCATCTGCCTCGGCATCGGCCTGTTCGACGAGCACATCCGCACCGGCGGCTGGGTCGTGCTGGAGCTCGCCGGCATCGCGCTGATCCTCGTCGGCAGCATCGGGATCGCCCGCTCCCCCGTGCTGCACGAGCAGCACACCGTCAGCCGAGCGCCGCACACACGGCACGCTCGGCGGGTTCGGCGCTGAACAGCGCGTCGACCCGGGCGGCGCGGGTGCGGCGCAGCGCGCCGTCCTCCAGCCGGTCCAGCGCCTCCAGCAGCTCGGCGGGCGAGTGCGCGTAGACGCTGAGGCCGCCGCGCGCCATGGCCCGCGCCCCGTCGCGGCCGTGCCCGGGGATCGGCCGGTAGGAGATCACCGGCAGCCCGCACGCGAACGCCTCCCGGCACGTCATCCCGGCGGCGTTGTCGACCAGCGCGTACGCGCCCGCCATCAGCTGCGCGACGTCGTCGCGCCAGCCGAGGGCGGGGGCGAGCCCGGCGCCGAGGATGCGGCGGCGCAGGCGCCCGTTCCGGCCGCACAGCACGACCGGCCGGTACCGTCCGGACGCCGACAGCACGCCCGCCGCCTCCACCACCCGCCCGACGCCCCACGCGCCCGCCGAGATCAGCACGACCCGCTCGTCCGCCCCCGCCCCGGACGCCTTGCGGAGCCGCGCCCGGCCGTCCCGGGCGTCCGGGCGGCGGAACTCCGGCGGCACGAGCGGCGCGCACATGCTCGCGGGACGTCCCGTCGCGGCCGTCACCGCCCGCGCCGCCGCCTTGTCCGTGCACAGGTAGCGGTCGTTGCCGGGATGCAGCCACATCCGGTGGACGGCGAAGTCGGTGAGCAGCACAAGGGACGGCGCGTCCAGTCCCCCGGCCCGGCGCAGCCGCCCGGCGGCCTGCGCGGCGACGTGGAAGGTCGACACGACCGCGTCCGGCGGCAGCTCGCGGACGCGGTGGTGGAGCCGCGCGGCGATCAGCGCGGTCAGCGGCGACGGGGGCGGCGGGCGCAGCGGCCCGGGCCGCCGGGACACGAAGAACGTCCGGTAGATCGCGGCGTAGAGCCACGGCGCGGACCGGATCGCGCCCGCGTAGGCGCGGCGCAGGGCGCGGCCCAGCCGCAGCGGGACGAGGTCCAGGACGTCGATCACGGAGACCTCGACGCCGTGCGGGGCGACCCGCCGTTCCAGCTCGCCGGCGACCGCGTCGTGCCCCGCCCCCATGCCCGCTGTGAGAATTAAGAGTCGCTTGCCCATTAGATGGGACCCCCCTGTGCAAGATGGTCATGTGCACACACATTTCCGGGCGCCGCGGTTCCGGGCGCGCCGCGTCCCCGCCGCGGTGGCCGGTCCCGTCGCCGGAGTCGGCGCGGCGCTGACGGCGCACGCCCTGCCCGCGGCGACCTGGCTCGCGCCGGTCCGCCGCTGGACGCCCCGGATCGCCGGCCGCGGCTTCCCGGACCACGTCGCGCTGACGCTGGACGACGGCCCGGACGGCGCGTCCACACCGCTGTTCCTCGACGAGCTGGCCCGGCTCGGCTGCCGCGCGACGTTCTTCGTGCTCGGCTCGATGCTGCGCCGCCACCCGGACGTCGGGCGGCGCATCGCGGCCGAGGGCCACGAGCTCGGCGTGCACGGCTGGAACCACGACAACGCCCTGCTCACCCGGCCGGGGCGGGTCGCGGCGGAGATCGCCCGGACGGTCCGGACCGTCGAGGCGGTGTGCGGGGTGCGGCCCCGCTGGTACCGGCCGCCGTACGGGGCGCTGAGCGCGGAGGCCCTGCTGGCGGCGCGCCGCAACGGGCTGCGGCCGATCCTGTGGTCGGCGTGGGGGCGGGACTGGACGGCGTCCGCGACGCCCGAGTCGGTGCTGGCGGCACTGTCGCCCGGCCTCGTCGGCGGGGCGACGCTGCTGCTGCACGACAGCGACGTCACGTCCGCGCCGGGTGCGTGGAAGTCGTCGCTGGGGGCGCTGCCGAACGTGGTGGGGGTGTGCCGCGCCGCCGGGCTCACCGTCGGCCCGCTGCGCGATCACGGGATCCCGGCCTGACCGCCGTATCCCTCGGCACCCCTGTCACACGGTCTCTTCTGCCCCTGGGCGCCGCAGGTATGTGGACGGCATTACCCGGCGTCACGTTTGCCCGTTTTGTGCGTTTCACCTCCTGATTCACGGTTACAAGACGGTGAGGGAGATTCTCCTATGGGGGAGGAGATGTCATGAGGGATCGAAGAAGGTCCACGGGAAGGGACTCGCCGGCTCCCGGCGAGGGCACGCCGATGACGGGCCCGGGGCACGACGTCCCCGCGCATGACATGCCCGCGCACGACATGCCCGCCGGCAGGGGCGCACCCGCCGCGTCCGCGGCACCCCGGGAGGGGGCGATGGAGCGCGAGCAGTTCGCTCTCTGGGAGGACCGTACGCGGATCTCCCTGACGCCGATCGCGGCGCCGTCGATCCTCGGACTGTTCGGGTTCGCCGGCGCGACCATGATGGTCGGCGCCTGGCAGGCGAACTGGTACGGCACGGCGCTCACGCCGCTCGTCCTGTTCCCGTTCGCGCTGACCTTCGGGGGACTGGCCCAGTTCCTCGCCGGCATGTGGTCCTACCGGGCCCGGGACGGCCTCGCCACCGCCATGCACGGCATGTGGGGCGCGTTCTGGATCGGCTGGGGCCTGCTGTTCCTGCTCGTCGCCGTGGGGGCCTACCCGCTGGCGCTGGCGCCCCGGATCGGGGCGGTCAACCAGGGATTCGCCTTCTGGTTCATCGCGCTCTGCGTGATCACCGGAGTCGGCGCGCTGGCCGCGATGGGCAAGAACCTGGCGATGTCCGCGGTCCTGTGGCCGCTCGCCGCGGGAGCGGGGTTCACCGCCGCGGGATTCTGGGCGGGCTCGACCTGGCCCATCCGCGTCGGAGGCTGGCTGTTCGTCGTCTCGGCGGCGATAGCCGTGTACACGGCGGCCGCGCTGATGCTCGAGAACAGCTACGGACGGACGATCCTGCCGCTCTTCGCGTTCCGCGGAGGCCAGAACGTTCCGCTACGCCGTGCCGGGCGTCAACTGGAGTACCGCTACGGCGAGCCGGGCGTCAAGATCGGTCAGTGATCCCCGGCACTCCGTGCCGCGCCCCGTCCCCGAGCAAGGGGCCGGGGCACGGACATGGAATGAGACTTTACCCAGCTCACGGAAGTTTTACGTTTCCGCTCGCCTATCCTGGGCGTCATTCCACCGGCGCTTGGAGGGAGCGGGATGCGATCGGCGTTTCGGAGGACGTGGCGACGGGCCGTGCAGGCCTACCACCTGGCCTGCGCGCGGGACGACGCGGCCAAGCGGAAGCTCGCCGTCCCCAGCGGGGTGTGGGTCTGCGACCACTGCGAAGAGGCCCTGCTGGAACTGCACGCCCTCCGCGAGCACGTCCGCACGCAGCACGCCTACATCTGAACTCCCGGGCTTTCCCACGGCAGGCGTCCTGCGCGGCCGCAAAAGCTATTGACAGTAGCCAACCCGGCAAATAGCTTAGCCGTCATTACTCCGCGTCCCCCGGGAGAGCCATGCGCCTCGCGCCCAACCTGCACCGTCTCGGCAACGACCTGGTCGCCTGCTACCTCGTCGACACCCCCGACGGCATCACGCTCATCGACGCGGGCCTGCCCGGCCACTGGCGCGACCTGCAGCGCGAGCTCCAGACCCTCGGCAAGTCCGCCGACGACCTCCGCGGACTCGTCCTCACCCACGGCGACTCCGACCACATCGGCTTCGCCGAGCGCCTGCGCCGCGAGCACGGCGTCCCGGTGTACGTGCACTCCGCCGACGCCGCGCGCGCCCGCACCGGCGAGAAGCCCAAGACCCCGTTCGGCCCCATGCGCATCGGCCCGACGCTCGGGTTCCTCGGCTACTCGATCAGCAAGAACGGCCTGCGCACCCGGCACGTCGCCGAGGTGACCGAGATCGGCGACGGCGACGTCCTGGACCTGCCCGGCAGCCCGGTGATCGTCGGCATGCCCGGCCACTCCCCCGGCAGCGTGGGGGTGCACGTCCCGGCCGCCGGCGCGCTCTTCGTCGGCGACGCCCTGACCACCCGGCACGTCCTCACGGGCCGCGCCGGCCCGCAGCCCGCGCCGTTCACCGACGACCCGGACGAGGCGCTCGCGTCCCTCGACCGGATCGCCGGCCTGGAGGCGTCCTGGGTGCTGCCCGGCCACGGCACCCCCTGGGAGACCTCCCCGGCCGACGTCGCCGAAGCGGTCAAAAAGGCCTGACCTACACCGGAGGGACGCCCGATGACGCAGCCCGGCGGAAGCGGCGTCCCCGCAGTGAACAGCGGCGCGCTCCTCACCGCCGGTAAGACCGCCCCGGACGTCGAAGCGCCGATCAGGGCGAGCGCCAGGGCATCATGAAGCGTTTCGCGCCCTTCATTGCCGCCCTCGCGCTGGTCTGCGCCGCCTCCGCGTGCACGCATTCCCATGAGGAGGCGAGCTTGAAAGTCGCCGACGAGAAGAAGTTGTCGGACGGGCTCGACGCCTTCTTCTCCAAGGTCGTTGACGTCCTGGACGCCGGAAAGCCCGCCACGGCGCCCACCGGAGGGCCCGCCCCCTGCGACCAGTTCGATGTCATGGACTTCAAGGACGGGGAATCCAGCCCGTACAACATCGCGTCCTTCTCCACCATCGACGGCATCCCGCCGGACAAGGCGGTACCGGCGCTCATGCGGTTGAAGGTCTATGCGGAGCAGTCCCGTTGGAAGATCTCTTCCTTCCGGCCCGCGACCGGCGGCAGGAAGATCACGGAACTTGCTGGTCATGCTGCGAATTACCGTTACGGGTACGGCTACGGCTTCAGAGTCGAGGCCCTGCATGACGCGAACCGGATCGTCATGAGCGTGGGGTCCGACTGCGTCAGAGACCCGAGAGATCACCGCCACTGACGCACTGAGCGGTGCCCGGCGAACCAGTCGGTCTCCCGGCGCGAAGGCGGTTTGCTCGGGGGCTTACTGGGGTGGGGTGGTGGAGTCGTTCACGCCGATTCCAAGCCCGTGCCGCTCGATGGTGCGTCCGGCGCCACACTTCAAGATCATTCTTTTACGGGTTCCCCCGAGCCGGCGGAAATCGGTCACATCGCGCCGGCGGTGTGGGCGATGACGGCGAGCCGCCGCGGGCCGGAGCCGGGCCGCGGTGCGAGCACACGGCTGCGAGCTGAAGGGTCAGCGTGTCCGAGAGCACTTCCGCCGAACTGCCGGCCGAGCTGGAGGAGATGATCGAGAGGCACATGGAGCGGCTGCGGGAGGCCAACCGGTGGTCGTCGGCGGCGGCCGCGCGGGCCGTGAGCACCGGCGAGTTCGCCGCCGCCGGAGCGGGGCGGGGAGCGCCGGCGCCCGGGCCGCCGAGCGAGCGGCCCGACCCTCGCGTCGTCCGCGAGGTGGCCGGCCAGTCCGACAGGCTGCACGCCGAGCTGCGCAGAGAGGCCGCCGAGGTGCTCGAACGGATGGACGCGCTCCTGCTCACCGACCTGTCCGCCGAGCAGCGAGCCGCGGTCGTCGACGCGCGCCACTGGTGGACCGGCTATGTCGACAAGCTCGCGAAGCTGGACTAGAGCCGTTGGCTCGTGGCGTGTTGCCCTTATGCGGGGCCGTGTAAGGGCAACACGCCACAGGTCAGCGGCCGTACGGGGTCGGGGAGGTGCGGCGGGGTTCCTTGTAGGTGGACGGGGGCGACCAGTTGATCTTCGCGTCCTTGAACTCGATGGCCGACGCCCCGGACGGCTTGAGGTTCCGCAGCTGCAGCACCGCGCCGCCCGCGAGCAGCGTCGACATGATGTTCTTGGCCGCGCTCAGGAACTGCGTCAAGCCGTACACCAGGTTGCCGACCGCCGCGATGACGGCGAGCGCCAGCGTGGTCGCCGCGATCCGCGCGCCGATGCTGGTCGGCGGGTACGGCACCCGCTGCAGCGCCCACAGCGTCAGGAAGGCGAGCAGGATGGCGACGGCCATGTCGCCGAGCGCCGTCCAGTACGAGGTGTACGCCTTGGCGACGCTCTCCACCGCGCCGCCGCACGCCTCGGCGTACTTGCGGCAGGTCTCCAGCTGGCGGATGAACTCGTCCACGGCTTGAGCGAACGCCTCCTGGTCGTCGGCGATCCAGTCCTTGCCGGAGTCGGTCTGGAGCCCGCGCATCGTCTGGTTGGCCGGCTTGTCGAGGTCGCCGGAGATCCGCGCGCGCCAGTTCGACGCCGCCTGGTACATGCCGGGGACGTTCGCCACGCCCACCGCCGCCGTGACGATCGCGATGATGATGAGGGGCTCCTTGCGGGCCACCTGCCGCCAGCTCTTGAGCGCGTCCTCGACCAGCGCGGTCGCGCCGCCCGGCGGGGGCTTCGCGGCCGCCGTCGCCGCGGGCGGGACCGTCGGACGCGGCGGGACGGTGGGCCGGGGCGGGACCGGCCTCGGCGGCGCGGCCGGGCGGAACGGCGCGGCCGGGCGCGGCGGAACGGACGGCCGCGGCGGCGCGGCCGGGCTCGCCGGCCCGGCCGGAGTCGGCGGAGTGGCCGGGGTAGCCGGGTTCGACGGGGTGGCCGGCGGGCGGCCCCAGTTGATGCGGGGGTCGGGCGGCTGGTTGGGAGTGGTCATCTCAATCTTCCTTCATCCGGCGGGACGCGTCGGCCCGGCTCATTGGTAAACGGCGGGGCCGGTGATATGCACGTCCCGCCCGCCCGGTCCCTGGACGACCTTCGGAGTGCTGTAGTCCTCGGCCGCACGCCATACGCGTTCGATGTCCTCAAGGGCTTCGGCCCATTCATCCATCACTTCCATGGCGTCATTCATGAAACGCCGCATGTCGTTCTGCACCGCCGCGTAGGCGTCCGCGAGGAACGCCAGCCCGACCACGCCGAACGCGACGCCGCCGACGTCGGTGTCGTCCACCTCGTCGCGGATGCCGCGGAACAGGGGCTTGGCCTCGGTCAGCACCTGCCGCCGAGTCCTGTCGATGCCCTGGGAAGTGACGTACTTCTCCTGCCCACCAGGTGCCATGTCCCCTTTGCTACCGCACCGCGGCGGCGGCCGACAAGCAATTCCCCCGCGCGGATGATCTTTCCTTCCCGCGTCAGTCGTTCAACATGAACAATTGGCTGCTCATTCTCCGGGCGGACATCTTCGATTGGTCGGATCGGCGTACGGACGGCACCCGGCGAAAGGATTGCGATGTTCGACTTCGACCCCGCGCGTTTCCGCCCCGAGGACGTGGAGCGGCTGGCCGCGCAGGCGGACGACGCGCTCGGCCGGCTCTCCGCGTCGACGGAGGAGATGGCGGCGATGACGGCCACCGGCGAGGCCGCGGACGGGCTGGTCAGGGCGGCGGTCGACGCGTCCGGGCGGATCAAGCGGATCGCGCTCAACCCGCGGGCGATGCGGATGGACAGCGAGTCCCTCTCCGAGGCGCTGATCGAGGCGATCGGTTCCGCGCAGGACGACGCGCGGAACCGTGTGCAGGAGATGGTGGACGAGCTGATGGCGGCGACCGGGCTGCCGGCGAAAGTGGACACCGAGGCGGTCCTTGCGGACGTCGACGCGATCGGCGACGCGACGCGACGCCGGTTCGCCGAGCATCACGACGACCTCAACGAGGTCCGCCGTACCTTCCCTTGATCCCTCAGGGGGCGTCAGCCGGGGGTGCGGAGGAGGTTCAGGACGTCGGCGAGGGGCTGCTGCATGTCGATGGACCGGTCGGCGAGCCACTGCAGCTGGATGCCGTCCGCGACGGCGAGGAGCAGGACGGCGAGGCGTTCGGCGGGGACGTCGGTGCGGATCGTCCCCTCGTCCATGGCCTTCTGGAGGTGCTCGACGGCGGCCTTGCGGAGGACCTCGTAGCGGCGGGGGAAGAAGTCGTGCGCGGGGTGGTCGGGGTCGCCGGCGGACGCGGCCATGGAGACGAACAGCTCGACGAGGCCGGGGGTGCGCATGCCCTGGCGCATGACGTCGAGGGTGTCCTCGACGAGGTCGAACTCGGGGTGGCGGGCCCGCTCGGTCTCGTCGCGGACCCGCAGGACCTGTGTGAGCAGGTCCTCCTTGGACTCGAAGTAGTGCATGATCCCGGGGAGGCTGAGGTCGCAGCGGGCGGCGACCTTGCGCAGCGACGTGCCCCGGTAGCCCTCGTCGGCGAAGATCTCCAGCGCGGCCCGGAGGATCTCGGCCCGCTTCGCCTCGCCCTTGCGGTAGGGGCCGCGTTTCGCCATGGTCCTCACCTTACCGAGGTCAATGCCAGTCGATCTCGGTCGAACGGAGGGCGGTCAGGCCGCGGTCCCGCCACAGGACGGACTGGCGCGCGAGGCGTCCCCGGTACTCCTCCCAGGAGGGCGGCGACGGCGACCAGGCGGCCTCGGCGACGCCGGGCAGGCGCGGCAGGAGCAGGGCCGTGTGGTCGTCGAAGCCCTGGAAGTCCTCCGCGAAGAGGGTGGCCTCGATGCCCGCGATCTGCTCGGGCGGCACCCCGCAGGAGGCCGGGTCCCAGGACGCGGCGTACCGGACGTCGCGGGGCCGGTACGCGAAGCCGAGCCGGGCGCCGGCCTCGGCCTGGTCGGGCGGGACGATCGCCGGGTCGTAGGGCCGGTCGAGGTAGAGGTGCGACTGCGGGGACAGCAGGACCCGGCCGCCGCCGCGGACGATCCGGTCGAGGTCCCCGTCGGCCGGCGCGAAGAATCTGGTCAGTGCCTTGGTGCGGGCGAGGGTGTGGCCGGCGGCGAGCAGGTCGGGGCGCGCGTCCAGCTCCTCCTGGGTCTGCGGGAGGTCCATCATCGGGACGTCCACCCAGAACTGGGCGATGTCGCCAGGCGCGATGCCGGCGCGGGACGACTCCTGCCAGCCGAGGGGCCGCTTGCCGGCGACGCGCAGCGCCTCGCGGGCGAGGCGGACGGCCTCGGTGAACGACGCCTCGTCCGCGCCGAGCGCCTCGTCGCCGCCGAAGTGGACGAACGTGCCGGCGGTGAGCCGGGCCGTCTCCGCGAGGACGTCGACGATGAACGCGCGGGTGTGCGGGTCGGCGGGGTCGAGGGGCGCGGGGAACGGCGCGTCCGCCGGGTACCAGGAGGGGCGCGGGAGCGTGCCGAGGTCGGGGTAGGCGCGCAGCGCGGCGGCGCTGTGCCCGGGCAGGTCGATCTCGGGGACGACGGTGACATGCCGCGCGGCGGCGTACTCCTGGAGGCCGGTGTACTCGTCGGCGGTGTAGTGCGGGGTCCCGGCGGTGAGGGCGGGACGGGTCGCGATGTGCAGCCGCCAGCCCTCGTTGTCGGTGAGGTGCAGGTGCAGGACGTTCAGCTTGTAGAGGGCGGCGAGGTCGATGAGGCGGCGCAGGTCGTCCGGGGCGAGGAAGTGGCGGGCGGGGTCGACCATGAGGCCGCGCCAGGCGTACCGGGGCGCGTCGTCGATGACGCGGCACGGCGTCTCCGGTGCCTCCGCCAGCAGGTGCAGCGCGGTGACGCCGGCCCGGAACGCGCCCTGCGGGGTGCGGGCCGCGCAGGTGATGCGGCCGGGTTCGACGGTGAGGCGGTAGCACTCGTCGGCGTCGGCGGACGGCTGCACGCCGATCGCGCCGGGCTTGAGCGGCACGTCGTCCAGGGTGAGGACGATCTCGCCAGCGTCGGCCCCGGTCCCGGTGCGCAGGTGCGGGGCGAGGACGCTCACCGTCCCGTCGAGGGACGGGTCGCCGGCGCGGATCCGCCAGGGGCGGTCGGTGCGGCACATGCCTTCCGTCGTCCGCTGGCGGACGGGCGCTGGGATCACGCTGCCTCCTCGGCCGGGTTCGTCGGGCGGGTCGGACGCTACCATGAAATCCGATCGATGTATGGTTTTCGCGTTCCACCCCCCGAACCGAAAGGCCGAGCATGCCGGCAGACGCATTCGCCCTCCCCCGCGGCTTCCTGATGGGCGCCTCCACGGCGGCGCACCAGATCGAGGGCGGCAACACCGCGAGCGACTGGTGGGCGTTCGAGCACGCGTCCGGCACGCTGGTCCGCGAGCCCAGCGGCGACGCCGCCGACGGCTACCACCGCTGGCGCGAGGACATGGATCTGCTCGCCGGCCTCGGCTTCAACGCCTACCGCTTCAGCGTCGAATGGGCCCGGATCGAACCGGCGCGCGGCGAGATCTCCCGCGCCGCGCTCGCCCACTACCGGCGGATGATCGAGGGCGCGCGGGAACGCGGCCTCGAACCTGTCGTGACGCTGCACCACTTCACGTCCCCGCTCTGGTTCGCGAAGGCGGGCGGGTTCGCCGCGGCGGACGCCGCCGACCTGTTCGTCCGCTATGTGGAGACCGTCGCGCCGATCCTGGACGGCCGCGTCCGCCATGTCGTCACCGTCAACGAGCCCAACATGGCCGCGCTCATGCAGGCCGTCCGCCGCAACCCCGGCGCCGACTACGCCCGGCTCGAACCCGACGAGGCCGTCGCCGAAGGCCTGATCGCGGCCCATCACGCGGCCCGGGACGTCCTGCACCGCCTGCTCCCCGGCACCGCGGTCGGCTGGACGATCGCCAACCAGGTGTACCAGCCGGCATCCCCCGGCGCCGAGGACGCCTGCCGCGCCCACGCCTGGCCGCGCGAGGACCGCTTCATCGAGGCCGCCCGCGGCGACGACTGGATCGGCGTGCAGTCCTACAGCCGGACGAAGGTCGCCGAGGACGGCCCGCTGCCCGTCCCGGACGGCGCGGAGAAGACCATCATGGGCTGGGAGTACTACCCGGAGGCGCTCGGCGAGGCCGTCCGGCACACCGCCGGGATCGTCGGCCCGTCCGTCCCGATCATCGTCACCGAGAACGGCATCGCCACCGCCGACGACGCCCGCCGCATCGACTACACGACCGGCGCGCTGCGGGGCCTCGCCGCCGCCATGCGCGACGGCGTCGACGTGCGCGGCTACCTGCACTGGAGCGCGCTCGACAACTACGAGTGGGGCTCCTACGAGCCGACCTTCGGCCTCATCGCCGTCGACCGCCGCACGTTCGCCCGCACCCCCAAACCGTCCGCCCGCTGGCTCGGCGGCCTCGCCCGCACCGCCGAGATCCCCGCCTGACGCCGCCCGGGCCCTTTAGCGGGCGGCGCGGGCGAGCGCGGCGCCCGCCCACCCGGCCGCGCGCAGAGCCGTGTCCCGGTCGGCGAAATCGCGGGTCACCACCGAGACGACCGTCCTGCCGACCCGGAACACCACGGTGATCGTCGACGGGGTGGTCCGGCCGTCCGCGGCGGCGGACGACTCGTCGCCGATGCGGGCGCTCTCGAAGAAGTCCGTCGTGATGGTGGGGCTGAAATGGCGGAGGTTGTAGCCCGCGGACGCGGCGGGGACATCGCTGTAAGTGGTCAGATCGAGCGTGAGGGGCGCCGTCCCGAACGAGGGCGTCCCCGCCGACGCGCTGCCGGACCGGTTCCACTCGCAGACCAGGTTCGGGCTCGCGCCGCGCTCGGTCGGGGTCGGTTCCGGATCGGAGGTACTGGCCGCCCCGAGCGGCGCGAGCCCCAGCGAGGACAGCTGCGGCCCCGTCAGCAGCGAGCACGGGTCGGCGACGGGCCTGACGGTCTTCCCGCGACCGTCGGCCGCGCTGATGCCCCACGCGATGAGGCCGCCGGTGACCAGGACGACGGCGAGGGCGATGCCCGGCAGCCATTTCGGCGCGGACGGCGGCGCGTCCCGCGGGCTGGCGTGGTCCGGGTCGCGCAGCCAGGCGGGGACCGCACCGGCCTGCCGAGCGGCCGCGTCGCCGGTGCCCTCCGTTCCGGCCGGGACGGTCACGGTCGCCTTGACGGTCACGGGTGCCTCGGCACGCTCGGCAGGAGGCTGCGGAAGCGGCCCGGCCGCGTCCCCGGCCGTCTCCGCGATGGCGGTGAGCCGGGCGGCGGCCGACGAGGCGTCCGGACGGTCCCCCGGCGCGCGGGCGAGCAGCGCCGTGATCAGCGGTTCGAGCGGGCCGGAGCGGCGCTGCGGCGCGGGCGTCCCGGCCAGCACCGCCGCGTCGACGACCGCCGGAGCGGACCCCTCGAACGCGCGGCGTCCCTCGACGGCGGCGTACAGCACCGCCCCGAGCGACCACAGGTCGGACGCCGGGCCGGCGGGCTCCCCGGCCAGCCGCTCCGGCGCCATGAACCCGGGCGTGCCGATCAGCAGCCCCGACCGGGTGAAGCGCGCGTCGCCCTCGATCACCGCGATGCCGAAGTCGGTCAGCACCACCTCGCCGTCGTCGGCGAGGAGCACGTTGGCGGGCTTGAGATCCCGGTGGACGATGCCGCGCGCGTGGACGGCGGCGAGTGCGCCCGCCAGCGCGGCACCGACCCGCGCGGCCTCGGCGACCGCCAGCGGCCCGGACGCCCGCAGCCGCCCCTCCAGCGACGGGGCCCGCACCAGCTCCATGACGATCCACGGGTGCCCGTCCTCGATCACGACGTCATGGATCGTGACCACCGCCGGGTGCCGGACCTGAGCGGCGGCCCGCGCCTCGCGCAGCGACCGCCCGCGCGCCGCCGCGAGCTCCGCCTCGTCCAGGCCGTGCGGGAGCAGGATCTCCTTGACCGCGACGTCGCGTCCGAGCAGGTCGTCCCGGGCGCGCCACACGGCCCCCATGCCGCCCCGCCCGAGCCGCTCCACGACCCGGTACCGCCCACCCAGAACCCGAGCCACCCCGTCCGACATGACCCAGAACGATATAGGTCCCGCGTCACCGAGCGAGTCTGGATTCCACCGGCCTCAACAGAAGGGCCGGGCGTTGACGAACCGACCACCCGCGCTCGCGCATCGACCACGCGACCGCTCCGAGCGGATCTGGCCTGATCAGGCAAGAAGTTCCTCAATCCGCAAGGTTGACGCCTAATCTTGACGAGAAGGAACGGTGCGGGTCTTGAGGTCGTCATCGACGGGTGAGGTGAATGGCGAGGCGTCAGGGATTCATGGCCGCGGTCGCGCGGATGCAGCGCGAGGCCGAAAGCGCGGCGGCGGCTCGGCGGCGGGCGGAGGCGGCGGCGCAGCGGGAGGCGGCCAGAGCGGAGGCCGCCTATAAGCGCGCACAAGCCGCGGACGAGAAAGAGCGCAAACGCCTCTACGTCGAATCCCGGGTGGCCGAAGTGGCGGCGATGAACGAGCGCCTCGCCCAACGCCTCGACGAATTGGACTCCATTCTGGTCTCGGGCCTCAGTCTCAACACCCGCTTCGACCTCGAACGCCTCAAGGAGAAGCCGGACCTCAAGCCGTTCGATCCGGGGCCGGCGGGCCGACCCGAGCCTCCACCGCGGCCCGAAGCGTTCATGCCGCCCCCGCCGACGGGACTGTCGAAGCTGTTCGGCGGGGCCCGATACGAGGAACAGGTCCGGCAGGGGCAGGCGAACTACCAACGGGCCTGCACCGAGCACGCCCAGCGAGAACAGGCTCGTCAAGCCGCCTTGGGCCGCCTTCAGCAGGAACACGCACAGC
Source organism: Actinomadura sp. NPDC048394 (assembly GCF_040651755.1). Classification (NCBI taxonomy): domain Bacteria; kingdom Bacillati; phylum Actinomycetota; class Actinomycetes; order Streptosporangiales; family Thermomonosporaceae; genus Actinomadura; species Actinomadura sp. NPDC048394. Next base: position 28,470 of record NZ_JBEZJL010000014.1, read on the forward strand.
GGACGCGCGTGTCCGAGGAACGAGCGCGGCGCCAGCACGCCGACGTCGACGCGTTCAAGCGGGAGCTCGCCGGAGGGCGGCCCGATGCCGTCGTCGCCTACTTCGACCTTGTCCTCAACACCGTCTCCTACCCCGATGGCTTCCCCTCGAAGTGGCGGCTGGCCTACGTCCCCGAATCGGCCCAGCTCGTCGTCGAGTACGATCTGCCGACCATCGACGTGGTCCCGACGGTCAAGACCTACAGGTACGTCAAGACCTCGGACTCCGTCACCGAGACCAAGCGCGCGGCCGCGCAGGTCAAGGCCCAGTACACGTCCGTCGTCAGCCAGGTCGCCCTGCGCGTCGTCCGTGACCTGTTCAAGGCCGACGCTGTCGGCCACGTCGCGGCCATCGTCTTCAACGGCATGGTCGACACCATCGATGCGGCGACGGGCCGTCCCGTGCGTCCTTGCCTGCTGACCCTGCGGACGACCAAGGAGGCCTTCTCCGAACTCGATCTCGCGCAGGTGGATCCCGCCGCCTGCCTGAAGCACCTGGGAGCGGGCGTCTCGCGGAACACCGCCGAACTCGCGCCGGTACGGCCGGTGCTGGAGTTCAGCATGGTCGATCCCCGGTTCGTGGAGGAGACCGACGTCCTCGGGGACCTCGACGACCGCCCGAACCTCCTCGACATGACCCCTACGGAGTTCGAGGGACTGATCCAGAACCTGTTCACCAGGATGGGGCTGGAGACTCGACAGACCCGGCCGTCCCGCGACGGCGGGGTCGACTGCGTCGCCTACGACCCGCGCCCGATCATGGGCGGGAAGGTCGTGATCCAGGCGAAGCGCTACCGGAACACCGTCGGGGTCTCAGCCGTCCGCGACCTCTACGGGACGTTGCAGAACGAAGGCGCGTCCAAAGGCATCCTCGTGACGACCAGCGGTTACGGCCAAGCCTCCTTCGATTTCGCGAAGAACAAGCCCATCGAACTCCTCGACGGCGCCAACCTGCTCTATCTGCTCAAGGAGCACGCCGGGGTCGAGGCTCGAATCCAAGCACCGGACGGCTGGCGCGACCCGACCCCCGATACGGCGGATGCCCCCGCGCCGCCCGCCCCGCTCCGTGCCGGCGAGAACGTCAAGATCTCTTCACAAGCGCTGGTGTGCGACTTCGCGATGGCTGCCGGCGAGAACGACCCGTGCGCTCTGCTACTGGGACACGACCGCAAGGTCCGTTCCGATGCCGACTTCGTCTTCTACAACCAGCCCGCCTCCGCGGACGGTGCGGTCAGCTTGGACACCGCGACCAATCAGGTCCGCGTGGACCTGGCCCGTCTGCCGACCGATGTCTTCACCGTTCTGCTCGTGACGAGCGGGTCTCCCGGGGCGGTCCGGCTCACGGTGACGGAGCGGAACGGCGCCGCCCACGCCCTCGCGGCGGACGCCACCACCGAGACGGTGCTGGTCTGCGCGGAGCTCTATCGCCGACAGGGCGGCTGGCGGCTCCGCGCCGTGGGCCAAGGCTACGCCGATGGCCTGGCCGGGCTGGCCCGCGACCACGGCGTCGTCATCGACTGACGACACTGCCGGGGTCCGACGGGGACGCGCACAGCGCGTCCCCGTCCAGTCCGAGCGAGCGTTGCACCGGCCGGAATGACGACCGGAAGGGGCGGGAGGGGGGTGGGGTCAGACGCCGAGGCCGCGGCCGATGATCTCCTTCATGATCTCGGTGGTGCCGCCGAAGATCGTCTGGATGCGGACGTCCTGGTAGGCCTTCGCGATGGGGTACTCCATCATGTAGCCGTAGCCGCCGTGGAGCTGGAGGCAGCGGTCCACGACCCGCTTGAGCAGCTCGGTGTTCCAGTACTTGAGCATCGCGGCCTCGTCGACGCTCAGCTCGCCCTTGCCCTCCTTGACGATGCACTCGTCGGTGAAGGAGCGGCTGACGGTCAGCTCGGTCTTCATCTCGGCGAGCGTGAACCGGTTGTGCTGGAACTTGCCGATCGGGCGGCCGAACGCCTCGCGGGTCTTGCAGTACTCGAGGGTCTGCTCGAACGCCGACTCGGCGGCGGCCATCGCGGTGGCGCCGATGGACAGCCGCTCGCGGGCCAGGTTCGTCATCAGGTAGATGAAGCCCATGCCCTCCTCGCCGAGGAGGTTCTCCTTCGGGACGCGGACGTTGTCGAAGAACAGCTCCGCGGTGTCCTGCGCGTGCATGCCGACCTTGTCGAGGTTGCGGCCGCGCTCGAAGCCCTCCATGCCGCGCTCGACGGCGAGGAGGCTGACGCCCTTCGCGCCGGCGGACGGGTCGGTCTTGGCCACGACGATCACCAGGTCGGACAGGATGCCGTTGGAGATGAACGTCTTGGAGCCGTTCAGGACGTAGTGGTCGCCGTCCTTGATCGCGGTGGTCTTGATGCCCTGCAGGTCGGAGCCGGCGGCGGGCTCGGTCATCGCGATGCCGGTGATGATCTCGCCGGAGCAGTAGCCCGGGAACCAGCGCGCCTGCTGCTCGGGAGTGCAGAGCTGGCGCAGGTAGCCGCCGTTGATGTCGTTGTGCACCGAGAAGCCGGGGCCGTGCACGCCCGCCTTCGCGAACTCCTCGTTGAGGATCACGTAGTAGCGGTAGTCGGGGTTGCCGCCGCCGCCGAACTCCTCGGGCATGTCGATGCCGAGCAGCCCCTGCCGGCCGGCGGCCAGCCACACGTCGCGGGAGACGACGCCGTCCTTCTCCCACTGCTCGTGGTACGGCGCGATCTCCTTCTCGATGAAGGCGCGGACCATGTCGCGGAACGCCTCGTGCTCCGCGGTGAAGATCTCCCGTGCCATCCGGCGGTCTCCCTCGGTAAGTGCGTGCTGATACACGATTAATGTAACACTGGCACTGTCACGTCAAAGGAGCGGCTATGGATCTCACCGTGGACGAGCTGGCCGCGCGCGCGGGAGTCACCGTCCGCACCGTGCGCTTCTACGCCGGACGCGGCCTGCTGCCCCCGCCCCGGCTGCGCGGACGGACGGGCCTCTACGGCCCCGACCATCTCGCGCGGCTCGAACTCGTCCGGGAGCTCCAGTCGCTCGGCCTGACCCTCGCCGCGATCGAGAAGCACCTGCGGAAGATCCCGCTCGACGCGCCCGCCGAGGACCTCGCGCTGCAGCGGGCGCTGCTGTCGCCGTGGGCGCCGGAACGCCCCGAGGACGTCGACCGGCACGAGCTGGACCGCCGCGCCGGGCGGCACCTCGACGACGACACCCTCAAGCGCCTCGAAGCGCTCGGCGTCGTCGAGCACGTCGCGCCGGACGGCGTCCGCGTCATCATGCCCGCGCTCCTCGGCATCAGCGCCGAGCTCGCTGCGCTCCCCATGCCGCTGGACACCCTGGTCGCCTCGCACGAGGCCGTCGAACGCCACACCACCGCGCTGGCTGCCGAGCTCCAGCAGGTGTTCCAGGACACCGTCGTCCGCCCCTACCGGGAGAGCGGCCGCTCCCCCGAGCACCGCGACCGGCTGATGGAACTGGCCGGCAAGCTCAAGCCGCTGATGATCCAGTCGCTCGTCTCGTCGTTCCAGCACGCGGTGGACAAGGCCATCCGCACCTCCACCGACCGCTGACCCGGCCGGTCAGGAGTCCTTCCACTCCTGGCCCTCGTACTGGACGAGGCGGGGGTGGACGAGCGTGTTGACGCCGACGTCGCGGGAGCGGCGGTCCTTGGGGAAGACGGACGCGGCCTGCAGGACGGACGCGTCGAGGAAGCGCAGCGGCGGCGCGTCCGGGGACAGCGCGAGCGCGGGCGGCGTCCCGCCCGCCGAGGCGAGGGTGAAGCCCCAGTCGCCGAAGCTCGGCACGTCCACGTGGTACGGGGTCGTCGCGAGGCCGGCGGCGGCGATCGACTTCTCGATGCTCCAGAACGACTTCGGCGCGAAGTACGGCGACCCGGACTGCACGACCATCCGCCCGCCGGGCGCGAGGACCCGCTTGACCAGGCCGTAGAACTCGACGGAGTACAGCTTCGCGGTCGGGACGTCGTCGGGGTCGGGCATGTCCACGATGACGGCGTCGAACCGGCGGGTCTGGCCGCGCAGCCAGGTGAACGCGTCGGCGTTCACGGTGTGCGCGCGGGGGTCCTCGAAGGAGCGGTGGTTGAGCGCGACCAGCGGCCCGTAGGTGCGGGCGAGGTGCAGCATCTCCGGGTCGAGCTCGACCAGCGTCGCGCTGCGGACGTCCGGGTAGCGCAGCACTTCGCGCATCGCCAGCCCGTCGCCGCCGCCGAGGATCAGGACGTTCCCGTGCGGTCCGGACATCAGCGGGTGGACGAGCGACTCGTGGTACCGGTACTCGTCCACCGAGGAGAACTGCAGGTCGCCGTTCAGGAACAGGCGCAGGTCGGTGGTGCCCGCGAGGGTGATCTTCCGGGTGATCACGATCTCCTGGTACGGGGTGTCCTTCGCGAGCGCGATCGGGTCCTGGAAGAGCGCCTGCCGCGCCGTCACCTCGATCCGGTCGGACAGCGCGTACGTCGTCCCGAGGACGGCGAGGACCGCCACCATGCCGAGGCCGATCCCGACCCGCGCGAGGCGCCCGAGCCGCCGGCGGAACAGCCACAGCACCACCGCGACGCCGGCGACCGCGTTCACGACGCCGACCAGCAGCGCGCCCTTGATGTGGCCGAACGTCGGGAGCAGGAAGAACGGGAAGGCGAGCCCGCCGATCAGCGCGCCCACGTAGTCGGCGGCGAACAGGTCGGCGACGGCGCTGCCCGCGTCCTGCTTGCGGATCCTCTGCAGCAGCGTCATCAGCAGCGGGATCTCCGCGCCGATCAGCGCGCCGACCGCGAACGAGACCACCACGAGCGCCGGGACGTACAGGTCGAGCCAGGAGAACGCCGCGTACAGCGCGAGCACCGACAGGCCGCCGACCAGCGCGAGCGCGCCCTCGACGATGGCGAACGCGGCGGCGGCGTGCTTCTGCAGCGGCTTGGCCAGCAGCGACCCGATGCCCATCGCGAAGACCATGACGGACAGCACGATCGACGCCTGGGTGACCGAGTCGCCGACCAGGTAGCTGCCGAGCGCGACGAGCGCCAGCTCGTAAACCAGGCCGCAGGCCGCGCAGGTGAACACGGCCGCGAGGACCAGGGCCCGCGCCACCCGCGCGGGCGCGCCCAGCCGCCCCGCCCCGCCGCCGGGCCCGTGCCCGGAGTCGGCGTCGGAGCCGGAGTCGGAGTCGGTCGCGGGGGCGTCCGGGGCGTCAACGGCGGCGGCGGAGCCGGTCGCGGGGGTGTCAGGGACGGCGGGCGCCTCCGCCGCGGCGGGCGGCGGAGGCGCTTCGCCGGTGTCGCGGGAGGTCAGGAGACCGCCCCGGCCACGATCGCGGCGACGGCGATGTCGGCGGCGGCGACGACCCAGCCCGCCGGGTGGATCGCGTCGCCGTTGACGAGCGTCGCGCCGAGCTTGCCCGGCGTGATCAGGTCGAGGAAGTAGAACGCCACCACCATCAGCACGATGCCGATCGCACCGTACACGGCGGTGTCGATCAGCCCGTCGCTCAGGTCGTTGTCGCTGGTGACGATCGCGGTGGTGACGATCGCGCCGATGCCGAGGAGCTTCTCGCCGAGCAGCAGGGCGGCGCCCTTGTTGCCCTCGCCCCAGATCTGGTGGCCGAGGCGGCCGGGCGTCGTCACCTCCACCACCAGGTAGCCGATCGCCATCAGCGCGATGCCGACCGCGCCGTAGGCGAAGGTCGCGCCGATGTCATGAGCCATGTCGTTCATCCGTTGCTCCTCATTTGCCCGACCCTGGACCGCCGCCGCGGAAGGACGCGATGCCGTGCTTGTTCCAGCCGCCGCTGCCGGGCGCGCTCCAGCGGTGGCCGACATGGGAGTAGTAGCGGTTGTAGCCGCCGGACGGCTTGTCGATGGTGATGTGGCTGCCGCTCCCGTACGGCGTCACGCCGACGACCAGCTTCGGGTAGCGCAGGAACACCCCGCCGTTGTTGCCGTACGTCGCGAGGTCGTCGACCCGGTCGATCGCCTTGAACTTGCGGTTGATCGCCGACGCGACCGTCCGCGGGGGCTGCGACGCCTGGAACGTGTTGTAACCGATCTTGTGGTACTTCTTGCCGATCCACGACTGCTGCGAGTCGCCGCAGCCGCCGAGCGTCACGGCCAGCAGGACGGCGGCGGCCCCGCCGGCCGCCGCCCGGTGCGTGCTGTTCATGTAGGTCTCACCAACCGGCTCCGCGTCATGACGATCTCCCGGGTCTGGGGGTAGGCGTGCCAGGTCCGCCAGCCGATCCCGGCCCGCGGTTCGGGGTGCTCCGCGCCGGTGCCGCCGGCGGCCGCGCCGTCCGGGCCGGCGTGCTCCAGCGCGAGGGCGGTGACGGCGTGCCGGGATCCGGGGAACGCGCCGGTCAGCGCGTCGCCGCGGTCCGCGAGCCGCGCGCAGACCGCGTCGACGGCGCGGGCGAACGCCGCGTCGTCGGCGTGCACGGCCGTCGTCGCGGTGAAGTCGTAGGACCAGCCCGGCAGCGTCGTGGCGGCGCTGCCCGGCAGCGGCTCGCCGCCGTCCTCCGGCAGGCACGCCACCGTCTCGCTGAGCGGCCCGGCGATCACCTGGTGGGACGCGCCGAGCAGGCGGAGCTGGACGGTCAGCCCGCCGCGCTCCACCGGCAGGACGGCGAGCGCGTCCAGCGGCGGCAGGCCGAGCGCGAACGACAGCCCGTCGGCGCGCGCGTCCCGGTAGGGGGTGTCGAGGACGGTCCGCATTCAGCCGCTGCCCGGATAGATGGTCATGGTGCCGTCCGGCACGCGCTCGCCGAGCCCGGCCTCCCACTGGCCGCCGCCGTACTGCTCGAACGACAGGTACCGGCCGCGCGGGCCCTCGTAGTCGACGTACTCGACGCGGCCCTGGACGCCGACGCCGGTCGTGCCCTCGCTGGTGTAGTCGGCGGTGCCGTGCTCGTCGCGGCGGTACTCGACGCCCTCGACGGTGACGGTGCGGTCGCCGGGGCGCAGGTCGCCGATGTCGTACTCGGTCCAGAAGACGACCTCGAGGTCGGGGTCCTCCTCGACCGACAGCCACACCTTCTGGCCCTCGATGGTGTCGGCGTCGAGGAGGTGCTCGGACCAGGTGAAGCCGCCCTCGCGCAGCCGCAGCGAGCCGCGCACGAAGTAGCGGGTGCCGAGGTACTCGACCATGTCGCCGGCCTTCAGCGTGCGGGGGTCGCCGGCGACGCTCTGCTCGGGGGCGAACGGGTCGCGGGGCGCCGCGGGCGCGGGCGGCGCCGGCCTGCGCCGCGACAGCACCACGACGAGCACCACGACCAGCGCGACCACGAGGACGATCAGTGCCAGCACGAGCGCCAGCACGGTCCCATTCACGGACATACCTCCATTGATTCGGCGATCCCGGAGGGCGGAGACCAGCGGATCCTACCGACTGTGGCCGCTTACGCCCATATCGCGATCAGACGTAATGACGGAACATTCGGTTTCATACGGAAAACCCGGACCCGCGGTGGCGGGCCCGGGATCCGGAAGTACGGGGAACCACGGTTCCCGGACGCGGAGCGCCCGTCCGGGAGCGCGGAGCGCCCGTCCGGGAGCGCGGAGCGCCCGTCCGGGAGCGCGGAGCGCCCGTCCGGGAGCGCGGAGCGTCAGAGGCGGGCGACGGCGGCGGCGACGCGCTCGTCCGTGGCGGTGAACGCGATCCGGACGTGCCGGGCGCCGGCCGTCCCGTAGAACTCGCCGGGCCCGACGAGGATGCCGAGCGACGCCAGGTGCCCGACGGTCTCCCAGCACGGCTCGTCCCGCGTCGCCCACAGGTACAGCGACGCCTCGGAGTGGTCGATGCGGAAACCGTGCTTCTCGAACGCGGCGCGCAGGCCGGCGCGGCGCCGCGCGTACCGGGCGCGCTGCTCGTCGGCGTGCCCGTCGTCGTCGAACGCCGCGACCATCGCCGCCTGCACCGGCGCCGGGACGATCATGCCCGCGTGCTTGCGGACCTCCAGCAGCCGCTTCACGATCGCGGGGTCGCCGGTGACGAACCCGGCGCGGTAGCCCGCCATGTTGGAGCGCTTGGACAGCGAGTTCACCGCGAGCAGGCCCTCGTGGGAACCGCCGCACACGTCCGGGTGCAGGATCGAGACGGGCGGGCGCTCCTCGTCCCAGCCGAACTCCAGGTAGCACTCGTCGCTGACCACGATCGCGCCGCGGTCGCGCGCCCACGCGACGACCTTGCGCAGGTGCTCGGCGGGCAGCACCTTCCCGGTCGGGTTGGACGGCGAGTTCACCCACACGATCTTCGGGCGGACCGGGCCGAGCTTGAGCAGGCCGTCCGTCGCGACCGGCTCAGCGCCGGCCAGCCGGGCGCCCACGTCGTAGGTCGGGTACGCGAGCTCGGGGAAGACGACCTTGTCGCCGGGACCGGCGCCGAGCAGCGTCGGCAGCCACGCCACCAGCTCCTTCGTACCGATGACGGGCAGCACCGCGGCCGGGTCGGCGCCGGTCACGCCCGCGCGGCGGCGCAGCCAGCCGGCGACCGACTCGCGCAGCTCGGGCGTGCCGTAGGTGGCGGGGTAGCCGGGCGCGTCGGACGCCTCGGCGAGCGCCTTGCGGACGGCGTCGGGCGTCGGGTCCACGGGCGTGCCGACGGACAGGTCGACGATGCCGTCCGGATGCTCGGCCGCGCGCTTCTTGTACGGCTCCAGCCGATCCCACGGAAAGTCCGGCAGCGTGAACAAGACCCAGCCCTCCTCGGCGGGACGCGCGGGCGCCCCGAATCAGCAGGGCCGTGGCCTTCCGCGGAGTGCGGCAGACCACGGCCCGGATGCGTTGAACCGCACATGACCGTCGCCGGGACGCTCCCAAAAGGTCGCGACCCGCCGTACCGGCCGGTTTCAGCCCGCTATCAGTCTTCCTGGCTCTGCGGGGGCAGCGCCGCGACGATCGGGTGGTCCTTGTCGATCTTGCCCACCTTGGAGGCGCCGCCGGGCGAGCCCAGGTCGTCGAAGAACTCCACGTTCACCTTGTAGAAGTCCTTCCACTGGTCGGGGACGTCGTCCTCGTAGTAGATGGCCTCAACCGGGCAAACCGGCTCGCACGCACCGCAGTCGACGCACTCGTCCGGGTGGATGTAGAGCTGACGCTTCCCTTCGTAGATGCAGTCGACCGGGCACTCCTCGATGCATGCCTTGTCGAGCAGGTCCACGCAGGGCTGCGCAATGACGTAGGTCACGTCAGTGACTCCTCTCGGGTTTCCGGCCCCGCCGCACGTCACGGCTCACCGCAAGCTCGCTGTGAATAGTATGGCCACCACCGCGCAGTCGATTCGACATGGGGGTCCTCACATGTCTGGCCGCTTTGCCGCGCGCCTGGTGGTGTCCATCAGTAGCGCGGACGTGGGTCAGCGGGTCTCGCTGCGCCGTCGTCTGCCAACGGGAGAGTACAGCGACGTGGTGGGCGTACTCGAATCCTGGTCCAACAAGACGCTCCAGGTGCGCCGCCGCAACGGCGAACTGGTCGAGGTGCCCGAGGACATCGTGGTGGCGGGCAAGGTCGTCCCGCCGATGCCCCCGCCGAAGCGCCGCGGAGCCTGACGGCGTCGGGGCCGGGCGGCGAGGCCGGGCGTCAGTGGCCTTCGGCCTGCTGGGGCCGGGAGCCGGACCTGCTCGGCGCCGGTCCGGCCGGCGAGCCGGCCGGCGGCGGGCTCGCGGTGACCGGGGCCGGCGACGCGGTCTTGGGCGGCATCAGCTCGGAGTAGGTCTGGCCGGGCTTCAACTGCCGGTTCTGGAACAGCTCCGACACCGTGACGAACGTGAAGCCGCGCTTCTTCAGCCCCGCGATGACCGCCGGGATCGCCTTCACGCTCGGCTTGTGGATGTCGTGGAACAGGATGATGCCGCCGGGCTGCGGCTCCTTGATCCCGACCCGGGTGTCGCGGGCGGTGTTCAGGTAGCGCCAGTCCTCGGTGTCGACGCTCCACAGGATCAGCGGCATCCCGATGGTCTGCCCGACGCGCCTGTTCGTCGCGCCGTACGGCGGGCGCATGATCGTCGGCTTCACCCCGCCGGACGCCCTGGTGATCGCGTCCTGGGTGCGCTGGATCTGCGACTTGACGGCCGCGAGCGACAGCGTGGTGAGCTGCGGATGGTCCCAGCTGTGGTCGCCGATCTCGTGGCCCTCCATCACCTCGCGGCGCACGGCCGCCGGGAAGGCGCGGGCGTTCTGCCCGAGGAGGAAGAACGTGGCGCGCACGCCCTGCTGCTTCAGCACATCGAGGAGCCCGTCGGTGTACGGGCCCGGGCCGTCGTCGAACGTGAGCGCGACGCACTTGGTCCGATCGCAGTCGATCTTCCGCTGGGCCGGCGGCCGCTGCGGGCGCGGCGCCGTCCGCGCCTTCTTCCCCGCCGCGATCTGGTGGCCGGCCGTCCGCGCCTGCTTCTTCTCCGCGTGGCCGCATCCCGAGACGAGCAGGAGACCGGCCGCGACGATGGCGAAATTCCTGATCCGCACCACGCACCCCCGTAACGTGTTGCCTCGGGCGGCTTCTTACCCTGCGCCTCACTCGCAACACACGTCACCAAGGTCCGCATTGTCGAGATCGTCCTTGGGGGGCGCGACGGGGGACGCAGTCCCCATCATGCGGCCGGGAGCGGCCCCCGGCGCCACCCCGGGTGAGGGAAGTGTCGCCCTCCGGTTCCTCCACCGGCACTTCCCGGCGGCCGTGAACTCCCGGCGGCCCTGCGGGTGATGACGGATGACCGTGCGGCGTCCCGCACGGCGGACCGCAGAGGACGGAGCCGTATGACCGTCAGCCCACGCGCCCCGGCACCGCCGGGCGCCCCCGCCGAACCGCCGGAGGACGACGCGCGCCTCATCGAGCGGTCCCGGCACCGCCCCGAGGACTTCGCGGCGCTCTACGACCGGCACGCGCCGGCCGTCCACCGGTACGTCGCGCGCCGGCTCGGCGAGCAGGCCGCCGACGACGTCGTCGCCGAGACGTTCCTGGCCGCGTTCCGGCGGCGCGGCCGCTACGACCTGTCCCGCCGGGACGCGCGGCCGTGGCTGTACGGGATCGCGGCGAACCTGATCGGCAAGCACCGCAGGTCGGAGACGCGGATGCTGCGGGCGCTGGCCCGCACCGGCACCGACCCGGTGGCCGACGCCATGGACCGGGTGGACGCGCGGGTGAGCGCGGCGGCCGCGTCCCGGCCGCTGGCCGGGGCCCTGGCGGAGCTGTCGCGCGGCGACCGGGACGCTCTGCTGCTGGTCGCGTGGGCGGACCTGTCCTACGAGCAGGTCGCCGAGGCGCTGTCGATCCCGGTCGGGACGGTGCGGTCCCGGCTGCACCGGGCGCGCCGGAAGGTCCGGGAGGCGCTCGGCGGCGCCGATCCGACGGAGATCGAGGAAGGGGCGGGGGAATGAACGACCTCGAGGAAGTCCGCGCGTTCCGGGCGGGGGTGCCCGAGCCGGGCCGCGACCGGCTGGCGCCCGGCCGGGAGCGGCTGGTCCGGGAGGCGCGGGGCCGGTCCCGGTTCCGGGCTCCGGCGTGGCGGGTCGGTGTGGCCGCCGGGGTCGCGGTGGCCGGGGCGGCCGCCGCGGCGGCGGTCGTGATGGACCGCGGCGACCCGGCGCCGCCGCCGATCGCCGCGCGTCCGGTGAGCGCGACGCAGGTGCTGGAGCGGGCCGCGAAGACCGTCGCGGGACGGCCCGACCACCGCCCGGCACCGAACCAGTGGGTCTACACCAGGACGTACCAGGCGGGCCAGAAGGGCGCCCCCTCGTTCATGCGGCACATGGAGAGCTGGGTACGGTTCGACGGCCGGAAATCCGCCCGGTACAGCGGCGTCCCGGGCAAGAGGCCACACCTCGAGATCACGAGTGTGGAGCGGGACGGTGACAGCGAGGAGCGTTCACCCGCGCAGTGGTACGACTATCTGCGCGCCCTGCCGGACGACGCGTCCGCGCTGCTGGCGGCGATCGACCGGCGCGCGGAGTCCTACAACGCCGAGGGCCACGGGCGGCTCTTCACCACCCAGGACGGCCGGAACCAGTGGGTGTTCGGCCGGCTCGTGGACTTCCTCGGGCAAGGGCCGTCCACACCGCAGTCACGGCGCGCGACCATCTTCCGGGCACTGGCCCGGATCCCGGGCGTGCAGGTGAAGGAGGGAACGAAGGACGCGCTCGGACGTCCCGGCATCACCGTCTCCCGCACGGGCCCCGACGGGACGCGCGAGGAGTTCGTGCTGGCGAACGGCACCTACGACTACCGCGGGACGCGGATCGTCACGGTCAAGGACAGGCGGCTCCCGACGCTCCCCGGCAAGCGGGGCCCCGAGATCATCCGTGCCGGGACCGTCATGAACGAGCAGGCGGTCGAGGCGACCGCGATCGTCGACCGCCCGGGGCAGCGGCCCTGACGTGCGGTGCGCCGCCCTCGCCCGTGAGGACGGCGCACCGGCCGGGTCAGCGGACGGGCCAGTCCGGGAGGTTCTGGGGCAGGTCCTTGCTGACGCGCATCGGGAACGCGGCGGGACGCTTCTCCAGGAACGAGGTGACGCCCTCGATGGCGTCGGCGCCGCCGCCCAGCTCGGCCATCAGGCGGGAGTCGGCGGCGTGCGCGTCCCACGGGGACGGCGCCGACAGGCCCGACCACATGAGGCGGCGGATCGTCGCGACCGACACCGCGGAGGTGTTGTCGGCGATCTCGCGGGCCAGCGCGTACGCGGCGGGGAGCAGCTCGTCGGGCGCGTACACGCGGGAGACGAGGCGGCCGGCGAGCGCCTCCTGCGCGTCGAACACGCGGCCGGTCGCGGCCCACTCCATCGCCTGCGCGATCCCGACCAGGCGCGGCAGGAACCAGCTCGACGCGGCCTCGGTGACGATGCCGCGGCGCGCGAACACGAACCCGAACTTCGCCTTCTCGCTGGCCAGCCGCACGTCCATCGGCAGCGTCATCGTCACGCCGACGCCGACCGCCGCGCCGTTGAACGCGCCGATGACGGGCTTGAGGCAGCGCGCGATGCGCAGCGCGACCGTTCCGCCGCCGTCGCGCGGGGTACCGTCCTCCAGCACGTCGTCCTCGCCGGCGAACATGTCCTTCGACCTCTCCTTGTCGAAGGTGTCGCCGCCGCCGCTGAGGTCGGCGCCCGCGCAGAACGCCCGGCCCGCGCCCGTCACCACGACGGCGCGGACGTCGTCGTCGGCGTCGATGCGGTCGAAGACGTCGAGCATCTCGTTGCGCATGGTGAACGTGTAGGCGTTCATCTTGTCGGGGCGGTTCAGGGTGACCGTGGCGATCCCGTCCTGAACCTCGTACTCGATCTCGGCGTAGGCCACGTGCGTCCCCTTCTCGCGCCGGCGGATTTCCGAATGCGATTCTAGGAACTCCGGCGGGGGCGCGTCAGACCCGGGCCTCCGGGAACATGCGCAGGACCACGTCGCGGCGCCACTCGTCCAGGCCGCCCTCGTGCCCTTCGGGCGGCAGGAGCATGATCCCGCCGTTCCGGTCCGGCCGCAGCCGGACCGGCACGCCCGGCGGCAGCGTCAGCTCCATCGGTTGATCGCGGGACGCGGCGAACACGCGCGCCGCCTCGCCGAGGACGCGCGCCCAGCCCTGGCCGAGGTAGGGCGGCAGGCCGTCCGCGCTCAGCTCCGGCAGCCCGTGCTCGACGAGCCCGGCGGTGCGCAGCGCGAGGCCGTCCGGCCGCTCGGCGCCGACGATCCGCACGACATCGGGCTTCCCCATGGCCCGGACGATACGGGACGCGCCGCGGTGACGCAGGTCACCCGGCGGCCCCGGGCGGGGGGAACCGCGCACCCGCCGATGCCATGTCCGATAAATTACGACAGTGAATTGGGCCGTGACGTACGACTCCGCCTTCGGGTACGTCTCCGCGCACGGCGCGCCCTTGGTCGACCTGCTCGACCCGCAGCCCGGCGAACGGATCATCGACCTCGGCTGCGGCACCGGCGCGTTCAGCGCGGAGATCGCCGCCCGGGGAGCCGAGGTGCTGGGCATCGACGGAAACCCGGACATGGTCGCCCAGGCGAGCGCGCTGAACCCGGGCATCTCCTTCATGCTGGGCGACGCGCACACCTTCACCATCACCGACGCCTGCGACGCCGTCGCCTCCAACGCCGCGCTGCACTGGATGACCCGCGACCCGGACGCGGTGATCGCGCAGGTGCACGCGGCGCTGCGGCCCGGCGGCCGGTTCGTCGGCGAGCTCGGCGGCGAGGGCAACTGCGCCGAGCTGGTCGCCGCGATGCAGACCGCCTGGCGCGTCTTCGGCCTCGGCGAGCCCGAGCTGCCCTGGTACTTCCCGAGCCCGGCCGAGTACGCGACGAAGCTGGAGGAGGCCGGCTTCACGCTGCGGCTGCTGGAGCACGCCGAACGGCCGAGCCAGATGACCGAGGGGCCGAACGGCGCCGCCGACTGGGTCCGCGCCTACGCCGCCCGCGCCCTCGCCGACGTCCCGCCGGAGCTGGTCGAGCCGCTCCTCACCCGGGTGAACGACCTCGCCGCGCCGGCGCTGCGCCGCGAGTCCGGCTGGGTCGCCGACTACGTGCGGCTGCGGTTCGCCGCCGTCCGCAAGCCGGACGCCCCGCCCATGCCCGAGGCCCCGCCCGTCCCGCCGAACCCGTCGGCCGCGTCCGCGCCCGAACCGCCGCCGCCCGCGCCGCAGGGCCCCGCGCCCGCGGCCGGCCCCACACCGGGCGCCACGCCGGGCGCCACGCCGGGCCCTGCGCCCGCCCAAGCCGGGGCGCCCGACGGGTCGGCCCGCTGACGCGACGCGGCCGACCGGGGGCCGGAAGGCGGGCGGTTCGCGCGGGTTGCTTAGGGTTGGGGGCATGCGCCTCTACGACCATCGCACCGGGCAGGCCGAAGAGGTCCCGCCGGGGCGGGTCCTGCGCGTCCAGGTCCTCGAAGGGGCCGGGCACCGCGCGCTCGTGGTCGCCGACCTGCTGCGGCGGGTCGGCGAGCGCGCCGGGCGCGAGGTCCCGGTGGCCTGCTCGCCGGACCTGTCGGTCCACGACCGCGACTGGACGGACTACAACATCGCGCCGTTCGAGCTCCTCGACTGGGACGCGCCGCCGCCGGACGCCGACCTCTACATCGCCTCGTCGACGAACGTCGACGTCGACGCGCCCTGGATGCTCGTCCCGCACGAGAGCGGCGACTGGTACTCCGTCATGGCGAACGCGAGCATGGACGCGCTCGCGGCGCGCCTGGCGATGCTGGAGGTGCCGTACCGCGACCCGCTCGAGCTGACGGCGTCCCGGTTCATGACCGCCGCCGCGCGGCTGGAGGCGTGGCGGAGCCTGGTCGCCGGCTGGGCGCGCAGCCCGGGCCGGCCGATGGACCGCGACTACGCCCGCAAGGCGGAGGCGGCGCTCGGCAACGACCTGGACAGCCCGGCCGCCCTCGCCGTCCTCGACGAGATCGCCGCGGACCCGGACGTCCCGCCGGGCGCGAAGCTGGAGACGTTCATCCACCTCGACCTGACCCTGGCCCTGGGCCTCGTCGCCGCCATCGGCGCCGCCTGAATCTTTGTGGGGTCTAGTCGTGGACCTCTAGGAGGGTGCCGTCGGCCAGGAGGTAGGCGATCGAGCGTTCGAACACGTACGCCGTGCCGCCGCCGGGCTGCTCGAACCACGGGACCGCGGTACCGGTGAGGGCCTGCAAGGGGCGCAGTAGCCGGTACACGTGGTACTCGCGTTCCTGCCAGTCGGCGGGCAGCGAACGTTGGGGGAACGGTGTGCGCGCGGCGTAGGCGGTGTTCCCGCCGTGTCCTCCGTAGCGGTCCACCTCGGTCCCTGCGGGAAGCTCGGTGATCTGACGGTCGCGCAGGAGAGAGAGCGGGGGCTCCCCTTTAAGCGGCTGGATCTTCGGGATCTCGACGGTCTGCTGCTGCGGCACCACCATGAGGAGGCTGCCGAGAAGGTATGCAGCGGCCTGTTCCCCGTCCTCGAAGGCGGCCTGGCGGGTCCGTTCACCGCCGTCGAGGTGGAAGACCGTCCAGCCCGCCTTCTCCTGGACGAGGCACCACGCCCCCTCCTCCTCGCCGCGGAGCCGGTAGCGGGCACGGTCGACCTGGAGGGCGTCCAGGCGGTTCTGCAGGAGCGCGAGCCACTGCTCCGGCTCCGGTTCCACCCGGACGCCTCGCGGCGCGGTGCGTCCCATCGCGGCGGCGCTCGCGGCGTCCATCGCGTCGTCGCCAACGGCCGGGACCGCGAACCGGTGCGCGCGGATGTGCGCGACGAGGTCGGGCTCCGGCGGGACGCCGTGCTCGCGCAGGTAGTAGCCGACCGCGCCCGACCACACCCACGCGCCGTCGGTGTGGAACGTCAGCGGGACGCGCTCGCCGCGCGACGGGTCGAGCAGGTCGGGGGCGCTGGAGCGGGCCGCCATGACGGTCGGCGCGTCCTCCAGATACCGGACGACCCGCTCGGCCTCGTCCGGCGGGACGGGCGGGCGCGACACCTCGGGCGGGCCGCCGTCCGTCCCGGCCCGGTCGAACACGCGGGCCTTGCGGACGGGGCTCTCGAAGCGCGTCGGCGGGGGCGGCGCGACGGGCGCCGGGCCGAGGCGCCGCGCCATCCACTCCGGGACGTCGCGGCGTGGGAGCCGCTCCAGCTCGCGCCGGACGTCGTCCGCCGACGGCTCGGACTCCCAGCGGGGCTCCTCGTCATGGGTGAAGCGCGCGCGGCACCGGACGGCGCCGTCCCCGTACACGACCTCGACGTCGATCCGGGACCAGGTGGAGCCCTGGAACGCGTGCGTCCCGGCGCGCAGCCGGTCGAGCAGCCCGGCCGCGGCGGCGGGCGGCGCCCAGGACGCGGTGGACCCGTCCGCCTTCCGCAGCGCCATCGGCGGGAACTCCACATGCCCGCCGACCGCCTGGTAGTGGCCCGTGATCCGCTCCCAGAACGGCGGCGCGTGGTCGGCGACCAGCACCGTGAACGGCCCGGTCAGCAGCTCCATCTGCTCGACCGGGTCCAGCGGGGACGGCGCGGGCCGCTGGGCGGGCTCGGACGGCTCCCGGCCGTCCATCCGGTCGCGCAGCCAGCCCGGCACGTTCGCGCCGTCCCGCGGCATCACGATCTGGTCGCGGCGCCACGCCTCCACCGGCGCGGGAGGGTCCCACTCCGGATCGAACTCGTCGTTGTACAGGAACAGCGCCGCGGCGGGCTCGACGATCGCCAGCATCGAGAACCAGGTGCCCTGCTCCGACAGGTAGTGCGCGCGCCGCAGCTCCACCAGCAGCGCGGACAGCTCGTCCGGGACGACCTCGGCGGGCACCACCGCGTTCTCGCCGGTCAGCATCGTCAGCGTCACGTCGCTCGCCACCACGGTCGCCGCGCACCGCAGGTCGATGCGGCGCCAGCGCGGCGGCGCGGTCTGCCGCGAAAACCGGACGATCCGCTCCTCGATCTCCGCGATCCGCTCGCTCTGCCCCGTCACCCGCGCGTCCCCTCATGTGATCCCGATGGAACCTGAGCGGCAGGTTAACCGCACGGATCGGTCCATTGCGGCGGGACCCGGCGTCACGGACGCTCGGGGGCATGGCCGTCGAGGCGCCCGGAGCCCACCCGGACGTGGGCTAACGTCCATGTCGTGTCCACCGATGCCCCCGAATCAGCGATCCCCGCGCCGCCCGGCCGGCCGGCCGGCGCGCGGCGCCGCCGCCGTGCCCGCACCCTGATGGCGACGATCGCCGCGGTCGCCGTGCTGCTGTGCGCGGCGGTCGGCGGCGTCGGCTGGTACTTCGCCGGCGTCGCCACCGAGGTCGACCACACCGCCGAGTACCCGTTCACCATCGAGGACGCGTCGGACGGCACCGTCACGCTCCCCCGCGAACCCGAGACGGAGCGCCCCGGCACCTGGGCGCTGGTCTGGAAGCACGGCGGCCGCGCCCTGCTCGGCCCCGTCGTCGGCGGCGGCGAGGACCACGTCGTCCGGAAGGTCGAGTCGGTGTCCCACGGGACGCTCGTCAAGGGCGCCGCGGCCGGCATCGACCACTGGGTGTACTCCGGCGACCCGCACTCGGCGCTCGGGCTCGACTTCAAGGACGTCACCTATCCGTCCAAGCTCGGCGCCATGCCCGCGTGGCTGCTGCCCGGCTCGTCGCCCAAGAACACCTGGGTCATCGCCGTGCACGGACGCAACGCCGACAAGGCCGAGACGTTCCGCGCCATGCGGACCGTCCACGGCCTCGGCCTGCCCATGCTGTCGATCGCGTACCGCAACGACGTCGGCGCGCCCAAGTCCCGCGACCACAAGAACCACCTGGGCGACACCGAATGGAACGACGTCGCGTCCGCCGTCTCGTACGCGCGCGCGAACGGCGCCACCGGAGTCGTCCTGTACGGATGGTCGATGGGCGGCGCGATGGTGATGACGACGCTGCGGCACGACCCGTCGTTCGTCCGCGGCGTCGTCCTCGACTCCCCCGTCATGGACTGGAACGCCACCCTCGACAAGCAGGGCGACGCCCGCCACCTGCCGCCGTTCGTCACCAGCCTCGCCAAGACCGTCCTCGAACGGCGCATCGGCATCGACCTGAAGGACTACGACCAGCGCCGCTACGCCCCCAAGCTGCGGACCCCGACCCTGCTGTTCACCACCGCCGACGACGCCACCGTCGCCAACGGCCCCGCCTTCACCTTCGCCCGGACCGCCCCGCCCGGCATGGTCACCCACATCACCGCGCAGGGCGACCACACCGAGGCGTGGAACGTCGACCCGTCCGCCTACGAGACCGCCCTGCGCGCCTTCCTCGCTAAAGTCCGCTGACCTCCAGCAGCGTCTTCCCCGTCGTCGCGCGGGACTGGATCGCGGCGTGCGCGTCCGCCGCGTTCTGGAGCGGGAACCGCTGCCCGATCACCGGACGCAGCCGTCCCGCCGCCGCCTCCCGCAGCGCGCTCCGCGTCGCGTCCCGCATCTCCTCCGGCGACGGCTTCGGCCGGATCAACGCCACCCGCCGCGCCTCCGCCGCCTCCTGCGGGACGTCCGCCCACTCCCCGCTCGCCAACCCGAAACTGACCATCCGGCCACCCGGCCTGAGCAGCGTGAACGCCTCCCGCGCCACGTCCCCGCCGACCCCGTCGAACACCACGTCCACCGGGCCCGTCCGCTCGCTCCAACCCGGCTCCCGGTAGTCGACCGCCTCGTCCGCACCCAACCGCAGCGCCGTCTCCGTCTTGTGCGGCCCGCCGGCCGCCGCGACCACCACCGCGCCCGCCGCCTTCGCGAGCTGGACGAGCAGCGTCCCGACCCCGCCCGCGGCCGCCTCCACCAGCACCCGCTCCCCCTTCACCGGACGCGCCGCCCGCATCATCAGCGTCGCCGTCCGGCCATCGGCCAGCAGCGCGACCGCATCGTCCAACTTCAACCCGTCCGGCACCTCGAACAGGCCCCTCGCGTCCACCACCGCCAGCTCCGCGTACCCGCCGCTGCCGTTCATCGAGCTGACGACCCGCCGCCCGGCCAGCCCCGGATCGGCCCCCGGCCCCACCGCCGCCACCGTCCCGCCGACCCCGTTCCCCGGGATCATCGGAAGCCGCGGCGCGAACGGCTGCGGCCCGTTCCCGGCCCGCATCTGCGTCTCCACGAAGGTGACATTCGCGTACTCCACCGCGATCAGCACCTGCCCGTCCCCCGGCACCGGATCCGGCGCCTCCCCCGGAACCAGCACCTCCGGACCACCGAACTCCCTCAGCCACACCGCACGCACAGCACCCTCCGTTCACGGTTCGTCCCACCAGCCTGCAACCTCAACCATGATCGAGGTCAACCGGCCGCAACGAATCCCTTTTCTCGTCACACCCATCTCTGTAAGCTTTCGCGCGTATTCCGCCCCGTTGTCGGCTGCCGCTCAGGGATGGCGATGCGCGCCCGGTTGGTTCGTTCCTCCCCGCCACGGCTCCGCCGCGCCGCGATCCCCCTCGCCGCCGTCCCCCTCGCCGTCCTCACGGGCTGCGGCTCGTCCCACCCGTCGTCCGGCGCCCTCAAACCCGAAGGCACCTTCGACACCACCGGCGCCGCCCCCGCCGCCACCGCGCCCGCCCCGTCCGCCGTGCCGACCGCGCAGCTCTACAAGACGGTCCTCGACCGCTACCGCGCCTACCAGGCCGCCTACAAACAGGCCTACGCCACCAACGACCCCACCCCCCTCCCCGCCGTCGCGATGGACCCCCTCCTCGCCCAACTGACCAAGGACATCGAGTCCACCAAGGCCAAAGGCGAGATCTGGCGCTTCACGAACACCCTCAACCCGCGTGTCTACGCCCAGTCGAAAGACGGCACCAAGGTCTACGTCATCGACTGCGTCAACACCCTCGCCGGCTACCGCTACTCGGCCAAGACGGGCAAACGGACGGGCGGAGGGCCAGGCGGCGCCTACATCTACCGGACGACCGTCCAGTACGACTCGGGTACCTGGAAGGTCGCCGCCACCACCCGGGACCGCACATGCTGACCTCCCGCAGCAAAGGACACACGATGTCCGTCCGCACCCCTGCCGCCCGCCGCACCCTCACCGGCGCCCTAGCGGCAACGACCCTGCTCGCCCCGTTCCTCGTAACGCTCTCCGCCCAAGCATCCACGTGCTGGGTGAGTCCATCGGGAAAGCTGGTCTGCAATCCCACCTCCACCACACCCGGAGGTTCAGGAGGGGGCGGTGGTTCGGGCGGCGGGTCCGGCGGCGACTCGGGCCCCGTGGCTCCGCCTCCGCCCGAAGGGCTGAACCCCAACCAGGCCATTGGCGTCCTGCCCGTGCCGGGAGGAAACGCCCCGGTGGCCCCTGCCCCTGCCAACACACAGGCCCTTGTAGAAGAGGCCCTGACCACCGCCATTTTCCCGATCATCAGGGTCCGTACGACCCCCAGGGGCAGGACGTATGTGCGAATGAAGACCTCACTGTGGGTGAAGGGCTTCAAGGTGGTCAAGACGGACAAGGTTTCGGCCGGCCAGCAGACCGTCCAAGCGGTGGCGACTCCCGTATCGGTCATTTGGAACCTGGGCGAGGCCACCAAGACGTGCGGCGGCGGGGGCGGCGCAGTGGCGGCCGGGGAGAACGCAGGTGACGGGTACGTGAAGACCTGCGACTACATCTACCAGCGGTCGTCCGCCTCGCAGCCCGGCGGCTCCTACCACATCACCGCCACGATCTCCTGGTCCGTCCGCTGGACCTGCGAGGGCGCCGACTGCCAGGGCAATGAGGGCGACCTGCCGCAGCAGCAGCACGCTTCGGAGCCGACGCCGCTCATCGTCGACGAGATCCAGACCACCACGAGCCAGTGACGGGCTCTCCGATCGGCTGGAACCTCCCGGGCTATATCGAGATCGAGCGGCTCGGCACGGGAGCCCAGGGGACGGTCGTACTGGCTCGCCACCAGACGGGCGGGCCGGCCGTCGCGATCAAGTATCTGGCCGGCGATCTTCTCGGGAACACCGTCGCCAGAGATACCTTCCGGAGCGAGGCGGACCTCCTCCGGCGGGTCGTCGATCCGCATGTGGCGCGGCTGTTCTACTACGTGGAGTCGCCGCAGGGAGCCGCGATCATCCTCGAAGCGGTTCCCGGACGGTCCCTGCGGCGCGTGCTGGACGACCACGGTGAGCCGCTCGCGCCGGAAGCCGCGCTGACGATGCTGAAGGGCTCGCTCCTGGGGCTGGCGGCGGCGCACGCGGTCGGCGTCGTCCATCGCGACTACAAACCGGCGAACGTGCTCGTCCAGGACGACGGGCAGAGCAAGCTGATCGACTTCGGCATCGCCGTCCTGACCGGACAGGGAGACCACGCCGGAACGCCCGCCTACATGGCACCCGAGCAGTGGGAGGGCCAGCCCGCCACTCCGGCGACGGACCTCTACGCGGCCACCTGCGTGTTCGTGGAATGCGTGACCGGTGAGAAGCCCTTCCAGGGGACGACCTTGGAAGCGCTCCGAGCGCAGCACACCACTGCGCCCGTGCCTCTGGACCAGGTACCTGAGGCGCTGCGTCCACTCGTGAAGCACGGTCTGGCGAAGAGTCCCGCAGAGCGCGCTTGGAACGCGCACGAGTTCGTCAGCGAACTCGAAGCGCTCGCCGTCCATGAATACGGGCCGGATTGGGAGCGGCGAGGGATCATCGCGCTCGGCGCGGTGGCTGCGGCAGCGGGAACCGCGATCCCGCTCGCCGTGCTCGGCGGATCCCTCCTCGCTCACGGTGCTTCGTCCACGGGGGTGGGCGCGGCGGCCTCGGGGGCAGCGGGGGCAGCGAGTCATGCCGCAGCGGGTTACCTGCAGGGAACGGCATCGGCGGATCTCACAGCGAAGGCCGGTGCCTCGACCTCCAAGGGCATG
This sequence comes from Actinomadura sp. NPDC048394, assembly GCF_040651755.1. NCBI lineage: Bacteria > Bacillati > Actinomycetota > Actinomycetes > Streptosporangiales > Thermomonosporaceae > Actinomadura > Actinomadura sp. NPDC048394. Next base: position 50,793 of record NZ_JBEZJL010000014.1, read on the forward strand.
CTCACCAAGGTGGGTGGCACGAAGGGCGCCGCGGGCATCGCCGCCGTGGGAGCCGGTGCCGTGGCGGCCGCCTGGTACTTCTGGCCTGGACCCGGCGTCGGCGGAGAGAGCCACGGCGCCGTCCACGCCGCCTTCACCCGGCCGGGAGTCCTTCTCGGTCAACCGAACATGCCCGCAGCCGAGACTCCGTACATCGACATAAAGATCTCCGTCACACCCGCGAGAGCAAAGCCGGGAACCGAAGTGCGGATGGTCTTCCAGTTCCGAGCGCGCACTGTGGGCGGCGCCTACTACCTCCCTGGCGGTCGACGTCAGTGCCTAGGGAAGGAAGGCGAACTCCCCAAAACCAACGCCTACAACTTCGGCATCGGCGAAGCGTCCGAGCAACTCGGCCTCAAGAACGAAGGCTTCATTGCGTTCTACCGCGTCCCACCGGCGAAGGCGAAGGAACTCCCGAAGAAGGCAGACGGCGTCTATCTACCCGCCGCGAGGAAGGTGACCGGGGAATCCCAACCCTTCGTGCCGTCAGAATGCGCGTTCCAGAGCAGATGGACCGAAACCCGAACGCTCGTCCTCCCTGATCAGGATCTGCTTGCGCCCGGAAAGTACTTGGTGACGCCCTACGCGCCGGTCAAGATGATGCGGACGACGCAGAACGACAAGCCCGTCTCGCCGGAGGCGGCGGGGGCGTTCACGCAAGGGAGGCTGCCGGTGATCCAGGTGTTGGACGGGTGACGGGTCAGGGGAGGGCTTCAGCGCGCCGAAGGCGGTGACGTCGGCCTCGGCTCCGCTGGTGGTGAGGAGGCCGTCGCGGCTACTGGTGCGCCAGGGCATGGCGGTGAGCAGGGCGGATCGGGGTGGGGGTCGGGGGGTGGCGGGAGGTCTTGGGGCTGGTCTGGGTGGTGGTGATCGTTGTGGGGGGTGCGGGGGGCAGGCGCTATCGTGGCGCCGTTGTCGACAGTTGGGGTCCTGGTGGTGCTCTCCGCTTTTTTCGGCCGCCTGAGGGTCGGGCCGGTGCGTGCCGCGGTGGCGGGCAACCGGCTGTTCTCGGCGCTGCTGGCGGCGGGGATCGCGCTGCGGGTCTTGGTGGTGCTGGGGTTCCCGCCGGCGCTGTACTTCAACGACAGCTTCGACTTCCTGCGGATCGCGGACGATCCGTTCCCGCACCCGCTGCGGCCGTCCGGTTACGGACTGTTCCTTTGGGCGTTGAAGCCGTTCCACAGCCTGGGGCTGGTGACGGCGATCCAGCATGCGGCGATCGTGGGGATCGCGGTCGTGGGGTACGTGGCGCTGGTCCGGAACTTCGGGGTGCGGCGGTGGGTGGCGGCTCTGGCCGTCGCGCCGTTGCTGCTGGACGCCTACCAGGCGGAGCTGGAGCATCTGGTCCTGTCGGACACGGTGTTCACGGTGCTGATCCTGGGGGCGTTGCTGCTGCTGGCGCGGCCGGGGGCGAGCGGGTGGCGGCGGGCCGGGCTGGTGGGGGCGCTGCTGGGGGTCGCGTCGGTCACCCGGACGGTGGGGGTGCCGCTGTTCGTGATCGCGCTGCTGTACCTGCTGCTGCGGCGGGCGCGGTGGACGTCGTTCGCGGCGCTGGCGGCGGCGTTCGTGCTGCCGCTGGGCGGGTACGCGGTGTGGTTCCACTCCGACTACGGGCGGTTCGGGATGTCCGGGGTGGACGGAATCTTCCTGTGGGGGCGGACGTCGACGTTCGCGGACTGCGACAGGCACACGCCGCCGGCGGAGCTGGCGCATCTGTGCCCGTACGGGTCGCCGGACGGCCGTCCCGCGGCGTCGCACCAGATCTGGGTGGAGAACTCGCCGACGGGGTGGACGAACGGGAAGCCGTTCGACGAGAAGACCAATGAGCAGGCGCAGGAATTCGCCCTGTGGGCGATCCGGACGCAGCCGCTCGATTACGTGAAGACCGTTTCCTACGATTTTTTCGTCCGGACGTTCTCGTGGAAGCGGCACCGTTATCCGACCGTCGGGACGGAGGCGCGGTATCACTTCCCGACGCGGCCGTGGGCGCAGGGGGAGAAGCCGCTGCCGCTGGTCGGGGGCGGGGACCGGGTATCGGTGGTCCGTGATTACGAGCACGGGGCGGGGAGGACGCATATCGTCGATCCGTTCGCGGGCTGGCTGCGGGCTTATCAGAAGCACGTTTTCGTGCGGGGGACGATGCTCGGCGCGGTGCTGCTGGCGGGGCTCGCGGGGTTGTTCCGGCGGCGGGGGCGCAAGGAGATCGCGCTGCTGTGGGCGGCGGCGGTGACGCTGCTGGCGGTGCCGCCGGTCACGGTGGACTTCGACTACCGGTACATGCTGCCCGCGGTGCCGTTCGCGTGCTTCGCGGCGGCGCTGGCGTGGGGGCGCAGGAGGACCGGGGAGGCGGGGCCAGAGGCGGCGCCCGCGGAGCCGGAGGACGCGGAGGTCCAGCCGGCCGGGGCGTGACCGGCCGGACGAAGATCGTCGCGGGTATTGCGCCGGACCGGGCTATACGTGAGACTCCTTCACATTCTGGCTGAGGGAGGCCCCGTGCCGCGCATCCGGCTCGACGTGCTGTCCGGCGTCCTGGTCCTGACCGACGTGCTGCGCGTCTTCCTGCCGTCGCTGATCACGCTGGTCGGCAGCGCGGGCGAGACGCCGGCGGAGGTGATGGGCGCGTACGCGCTGTCGTGGTTCGTCGCCGCGTTCCTCACGGTGCCGCTGGCGCGGCTGGTCCCGGCGCGGCGGCTGGCGCTCGGCGGCGGCGCGGTGCTGATCGTCGCGCGGATCGTGCTGCAGGCCACGGACGGCGGCGACCCGCAGCTCTACACCGCGAGTGTCGGGCTGCTCGCCGGGCTGGTCTGGCTGGTCGCGACCGCGATGACCGCGCGGGACACCGCGCCTGCGATGACCGGTTTCGCGGCCGGGCTCGCCGTGGCGACGGCGTTGCAGGCGGCCGTCGAGGGCATCGACCTCGTGTGGCGGGCGGGCGTCGTGCCGTGGATCCCGCTGCTGGTCTATCTCGCGCTGTTCGCCGTCACGCTGGCCCGGCACAGGGACGCGGACGGGGAGCCGGCGGCGCCCCGGGCTTGGTTGGCAGCCGGGCTGTCGGTGCTGCTCTGGGGCGTCTACACCGGCAACCCCGGCCACGCGCAGGCGAGCGCGGGCTGGTCCGGCGGGGTCGCCGCGGCGCTGATCGCGGCGGTGGCGGTGCTGTCGGTGGCGGTGGCGGCGCGTCCCCGGTTCTGGACGCGGCATCCGCTGGTCCCGGCGGCCGGGCTCGTGCTGTCGGCGCTCGGGTTCGCGGCGGGACGCGCGACGATCGATGGCGTGCACGGCGTCGCGCCGGGCTGGACGGTCGGCGCGCAGGTCCTCGGGCAGCTCGCGCTGGCGGGCTGCCTCGGCTGGGCTGCGCGCACCCCGGGGCCGGACCGTCCGGGCAGGCGCGGGACGGCGATGGCGGGCGGCTGGCTGCTGTTCGTCGTGCTGATGTTCGCGTACTACTCCGCCTACGACCTTGGCACGCCGAACCGCTGGGTCCCGGTGGTGACCGCGCTCGGGACAGCGGCGCTGGCCCTCCGGGCGCCCCGCACCACGGAGCCAAAGGGCATCGACGCGTGGGCGGCGGGCGCGGCGGTGGTCGCCGTCGTCGCGGTCGCGGCCGTGCCGCTGTGGCGGGACACCGGCCCGGAGTGGCGGCCGGTGGACGACGGCGGCCTGCGGCTCGCCGCGTACAACCTGCGGATGGGCTACGGCCTGGACGGGACGATGACCGTCACCGACCAGGCGGACGCGCTCCGGCGGCTGCGCCCGCACGTCGTGGTGCTCAGCGAGGTGGACCGGGGGTGGATGCTGAACGGCGGCCGCGACTCGCTGCGGCTGATCTCCGAGCGGCTCGGCCTGCGCGCGATCTGGGCGCCCGCCGGGGACGAGGTGTGGGGCGACGCGGTGCTCACCGACCTGCCGGTCACGTCCGTCCGGAACACGCCGCTGGTGAAGGGCGGCCCGACCGGCGCGGAGGCGCTGCGGGTGGGGCTGCGGTGGAAGGGCCGCGACCTCACGGTGATCGCGACGCACACCCAGCCGCCGGACGGCTGGAAGGACCTCGGGCAGGCCGAGCAGCTCGCCCGGTTGGCCCGGGAGGCTGGGCGCGACGGCAGGCAGGTCGTGATGGCGGGCGATATGAACCTGGAACCGGGCAGCGCGCCGTGGAAAGTGCTGCTGGGCTCCGGGCTGACCGACGCGCTCGCCGCCGCGCGGCCGTTCGCGACGTTCCCCGCCGCGCCGCGTCCCGACCAGCAGATCGACCAGGTGCTCGTCACGCCGGGACTGACGGGGCGCGACCAGGCGAACGAGCCGGTCGACTACTCCGACCACCGCCCGATCGCGGTCACGCTCGACGCGGGATGAGGCGCGGCATCTCGCTAGAGGTCGAGGTCGTCGGGGTGCTCGGCGAGGTGCTCCCAGAACTCCACGTAGGCCTGCTCGTGCAGGATGCCGAGCTTGAGGATGCGGGCCCGTGAGGTCAGCCTGACCTCGTCGGACGGGTCGAGGGCGGCGCGGCGCGCGCGGTAGTCCGCGAGCCAGCGGCGGTGCAGCGCGGCCTGCTCGCGGGCTAGCGCGACGACGTCGCCGGGGTCGCCGAGGTCGGCGAAGAACAGCTTCAGCTGCGCCGGGTCGCGGGTCTCGATCTGCGGGCCGCCGGGGTCGGCGAGCCAGCGGCGGAGCGCGGCGCGGCCGGCGGCGGTGAGGTGGAAGACGCGGCGGCGGCGCCCGCCCTCCTCGGTCTCCTCGCGGAGCAGGCCGTCCTCGGCGAGGCGGGCGGGGATCCGGTAGAGCTGCGCGTGCGGGATCGGCCAGAACGGCTCGACGCTCTCCTCGACGCGCGCCTTCAGCTCGTACGGCGTCATCGGCCCGTGCCGGGCGATCAGCCCGAGCACCGCGCAGGCCTGCACGCCGGGTTCCTCCATGCGCCCCTCCCCCGGGTCCGACGGCGGTTGACACCGTCTCAGTGAGACCATATCGTTCATACCGTTGAGACGGTATCACTGAGACCATGGGAGCGCGCATGAACGTCCACCCCGAACTCGCCGGGATCCTCGCCGGGATGGCCCCGAGGCCGGACGACCCGCTCGCCGACATCGAGGCGACGCGCGCCGGGTTCAGGGCGCTGATGGCGCCGCTAATGCGCGCGGACGACGGTTCCGTCCTCATCGAGGAGACGATCGTCCCCGGCCCGGACGGCAACGACGTCCCCGTGCAGATCCTGCGCCCCGCAGGCGCGGCGCCCGGCCCGCTGCCCGCCGTCCTCTACATCCACGGCGGCGGGTTCAGCTACGGCGAGCTGGACGGTCCCAGCCCGATGGCCCGCAGCGTCTGCACCGAGACGGGCTCGCTCGTCGTGAACGTCCACTACCGGCTCGTGCCGGAGCACCCGTTCCCCGCCGGCTTCGAGGACTGCTACGCCGTGCTGTGCTGGCTCGCCACGAACGCCACCGCCCTCGGCGCCGACCCTGCGCGGATCGCGGTGGCGGGCGCGTCGGCGGGCGGCTGCCTGTCCGCCGCGCTGTGCCTCGCGGCCCGCGACCGCGGCGGCCCCGCCATCGCGTTCCAGACCCTGCTGATCCCGTGCCTGGACGACCGGCTCGCCACCCCGTCCGCGCACCGGATCACCGACCCGCGCCTCACCAACCGCGCCAAGATGCGCGCCATGTGGGACGGCTACCTCCCGCGCGGCGGCGACGTCTCCCCCTACGCGGCCCCGGCCCGGGCGGACGACCTGTCCGGCCTGCCGCCCGCCTACGTCCTGACCTGCGGTCTCGACCCGCTGCGCGACGAGGGCCTGGACTACGCGCGGCGGCTGATGGAGGCGGGCGTCCCGGTGGAGGTGAAGGACGTGCCGGGCGCGTGGCACCTGTTCGAGGCGTCCGCGCCGGGCACCGGCCTGGCCCGGCGCACGACGCAGCACTGGCTCGCGGCGCTCCGCACCGCGCTCAGCCCTGCGCCCACCTCATGAGCCGAGGCGGGCGGCGGCGACCTTCTTCGGGACGACCATCCGCCACGCGTCCATGACGAGCTCGCACATCTCGGGCTCGTCGAGCGCCGCCGTCCACGCCTCGACCCAGTTGAACCGCAGGTCCGACTCCCCGGGCAACCGGAATTTGCCCGGCTCGGACGCGACCAGCGCCGCCCGCTCCTCCTTCGGGAACGCGAACCCCATCACCGTCTCGTCCCGCGAGAACGCCACGTAGACGATCGAGCCGACGCGGAACTTCACGCGGTCCCTGATGAGGTGCTCCGACGTGCGGGGCAGCGTCAGCGCCAGCGCCCGCACCTGATCGACCGTGATCACGTTGTCCTCCCGTGGCCATCGCCGGGAAAGTATCACCGTCGCCCGGCCCGCGCTTGATGATCTTGTTACATTGGCGGGGCGGCGCGACGCCGGACGTCGAGGGGCGGGGAACGTGAACGAACTGGTGCGCTGGCAGACCGAGCACGGCAGCATCGTCGTCGAGACCGACGACGACGAGCCCGGCATGGCGGAGGTCTCCCGCGGCGGCGACCTGATCGGCAAGGCCACCGCCAAGTTCGAGGACTCGTTCCAGCAGGTCCGCGACGCGGCGGAGGCGGCGCTCGCCGCGCTGCGCGGCGGCGACCTCAAGCCCGACGCGGTCGAGCTGGAGTTCGGGGTGAAGCTGAACGCCGCCGCCGGCGCCGTCATCGCGAGGACCGCCCTGGAGGGCCACCTGAAGGTCAAGATGACCTGGGGCGAGCCGAAGGCCGCCGCCGGGGAGGAGTAGGTGGGCGACTGGCAGTGGCGCGCCTGGGTCGGCACCCCCGCCGGCGGGAAGCTCGGCGCCGCCTTCCTCGTCACCCCGACCCGGCTGCTGACCTGCGCGCACACCGTCGCCGGGCAGGACGATCCGCGCGTCGGCCTTCCCGGCCTCGCCGAGGACCTGCCCGCCCGGGTCGTCGCGTCCGGCGGCTGGCGCGGCGCGGGCGGCCTCGGCGACGTCGCGGTGCTGGAGCTCGCCGAACCCGTCCCGTACGAGCCGGCGGCCCTGGCCGACCCCGCCGACGTGGACGCGCTCGCCGCGGGCGGCCGGGAGTTCGGCGTGTACGGGTTCCCCTCCCGCAAGGACGGCAACGAGCGGCACGCCACCGTCACGACCGGCCCGCACCTGCTGACCCGCAACGAATGGTGGGAGATACGGACCGTCCAGGGCGTCCCGCTGGAGAAGGGGTTCAGCGGGTCGGCCGTGTACGACATCGCGACCGGCGGGGTCATCGGCATGGTGACCAACGCCGAGCTGCGCGACGGCCGGGCCGGCCTCGGCTGGATGCTCCCGCTGTCCCGGATCCGCGCCTACTGGGAGGACCTCGACGACGTCCTGCCGCTGCGCTGGCTGACCGCCGACGCCCGGCGGGAGCTGCGGCGGCTCCTCGACGGCGTCCCGTTCGGCGACCCGCTCGCCGCCGACCTCGAACGGGTCGTCGGCCGCCGGCCCCGCGAACGGTTCGGCTCCGCGTGGGCGTCCGTCCGGTACGTCGCCGAAGGCTTCCCGGAGGACCGGCTCGCCCGCTACCTCGGCGCGCTCGGCGGGGGCCTGCCCGAGCCGCGGCGGCAGGGCTTCGCCGCCTGGCTGCGGCGGCACCTCCCCGCCGCCGAGCCCGCGCCGGACGCGCAGGCGCCGGCGTCGGTCATCGTCCGGCTGGAGCACGCCACCTTCCCCAAGGAGTACGACCTCACCGTCCACACCTGGTTCAGCGAGGCCGACCAGACGTCGCAGGCCACCGTCCGCGTCCCCGAGGGCAAGGTGCGCGGCGCCGTCCAGGACGCGGTGGCCCGCGCGAGCCGCGCCCTCGTCGGCGGCCGCTGGATGATCGAGTTCGCGGTGCCGGAGGGCTGGCTCGGCAAGCCGTTCGAGCGCTGGTACATCGACGTCGAGGACCGGACGCCGATGCGGCGGTACCCGCTGGTCGTGCGGGACGTGAAGCGGCTGCGGCCCGGCTCGATCCGGCGCGACCAGGCCCACCGGCGGTGGCGGCTGCTCGCGGAGCGCGGCCGCACCGACCCGCGGCTGATCGAGTGCGACGACGGCCGCACCGCCGCCGCCTTCCAGGACTGGCTGGAGGCCAACCCCGACCACTGCGCCCTCGTCTACAAGACCGCGCCGTCCAAGGCGCGGCTCGCCGCCGCGCTCGGCAACGGCGTCCCCGTGATGCTGTGGTCGCGGACCACCTGCAACGAACCCGCCCACGGCGACTGCCACGGGCACCGCCTCGGCGAGGCGCTGGCCGCCGCCGTCCGCGACGCCCGCCCCGAGGAGCTCCCGCACATCGCGCTCGGCCTGCGCCGGGACGCCCTGCTCGCCCCGAAGGACACCCCGCACTGCGGCCGCGACCTCACCCTGCTGTGGGACGACCCGTCCCGGCTGCCCGCCGACCCCCGGCTCGCCATGGAGGAATGATGCCCGACTGGCTGCTCTACACCGGTAGCCGAAGCCGGCACGACGGCATCGACCGGCTGCCGCCGCCCCCGCCGTGGCGCGCGTTCGACGGCGGGCCGGTGCTGCCGCCGCCGGCCGGCGATTCCGGGAACACGCACCAGGCCACCACGTACCGGCCGTCGGACGACGCCGTCCAGCAGGTCAACGCCGCCCTGTACCTGCGGCGGCCGCTGCTGGTGACCGGACCGCCCGGCACCGGCAAGTCGACGCTCGCCTACGCGGTCGCGCACGAGCTCGGCCTCGGGCCCGTCCTGCACTGGCCCATCACCAGCCGCACCACGCTCCGCGACGGCCTGTACCAGTACGACCCGCTGACCCGCCTCTACGCGGCACGCGACGGCGACGCGCCCGCGTCCGACGAGGACATCGGCCGCTACATCCGGCTCGGCCCGCTCGGCACCGCGCTGCTCCCCTACGCGCGGCCCCGCGTCCTGCTCGTCGACGAGATCGACAAGAGCGACATCGACCTGCCCAACGACCTGCTCACCATCTTCGAGAAGGGCGAGTACGACATCCCCGAGCTGGCGCGGCGCGCCGACCCGGCCGCCGACGTCATGACCGCCGACGGCCCCGGCGACCGGGTGACCGTCACCGCCGGGACCGTCCGCTGCCACGCGTTCCCGCTCGTGGTGATGACCAGCAACGGCGAGCGCGAGTTCCCGCCCGCGTTCCTGCGCCGCTGCGTCACCGTCGAGCTCCGCCGGCCCGCCGACGAGGCCGAGCTGTCCGCGATCGTCCGCGAGCACCTCGGCGACCTCGCCGACCGGAGCGACGACCTCGTCCGCCGGTTCTTCGAGCGGTCCGCGTCCGGCACCCTCGCCACCGACCAGCTCCTCAACGCCGTCTACCTGTGCCGGCACGCCGGCGACGAGGACCGCGACGCCCTCGCCGACCGCCTCATGAGGCAGCTCGCGGGCCCGATCGACGATGAGTGACGGGCGCCGGGACCCCGGCGCCGGCGGCGGGCGGCGGCCCTCGGGCGAGCCGCCGCGCCGACCGCGCGACATTCCCCGGAAGACCGGGCAGGCGCCCCCTCTGCCGGGGCTCGACCGGCTGCGGGACGTTCTCGCCGCCGTCTCGCCGCACGACGCGCCGGACGCGCGCGAGCTGAGCGAGATGCTCTGGCTCGCCTGCCACATCGGCCCCGCGCAGGACGAGCCGGCGACCGGCGCCCCGGCCCCGCCCCAGGCGGAGGAGGACGCAGCACCAAAGGCCGAACCCGACGACGGCGAGATCGCGCCGCCACCGCCGGAGCCCGCCCCGGAGCCCCGCTCCGCGCTGCACCCCCGTCCCGCCGCCGGCACCGCACCGTCCGCCGGCACCGCACCGTCCGCAGGCACGGCCTCGGAGGTCCTCGTCCCGACGGCGCCGATGCTGTCCGACCCGCTCGGTGTGCAGCGCGCGCTCCGGCCCGTCAAACGGCGCGTCCCGTCCCGGCACCGCCGCGAACTCGACGAGGCCGCCACCGCCGACCGCATCGCCGACACCCGCCTGTGGACGCCCGTCCTTGTCCCCGAGTCCGAACGCTGGCTGACGCTCACCCTCGTCGTCGACACCGGCCCCACCATGCGGCTGTGGCGGCCCCTCGCCCGCGAGCTGACCGAGGTGCTCCTGCGGCAGGGCGCGTTCCAGAACGTCGGCGTCGCCTACCTCGACGCCACCGGCGGAATCTCACCCGCTCCCGGCGCACCCCCGCGCGCCCCCGGCACCATCCAGGACGCCTCCGGGCGGCACGCCGTCCTCCTCCTCAGCGACTGCTCCGGACCGCACTGGTGGAACGGGCGCGCCGCGCCCGCCGTCCGCCGCTGGGCCGAGACCGGCCCCACCGCGATCCTCCAGCCCCTCGCCGAGAGCCTCTGGCGCCGCACCGCCGCCCCCACCACGCCCGGCCGCGCCGTCCTGCCCCGGCCGGGCGGCCCGAACACCGCCCTCCGCTTCACCCCGCTCGACGGCGCCCCGCCGCCCGGCGTCCCCGTCCCCGTCCTGGAGGTCGCGCCGCGCTGGTTCGGCGCCTGGGCGCGGCTCGTCTCCGGCGCGGGCCCGCAGCCCGCCGCGATCGCGTCGCTGCCGTCCGGCCCGTCCGGGCCGGCCCCCGCACCGCGCGACGTCCCCGTCGCCGAACGCGTCCGCCGCTTCCTGCGCACCGCCTCACCCGACGCCGCCGAACTCGCCGCCCACGTCGCCGTCTCCGTCCCGTCCCTGCCGGTGATGCGGCTCATCCAGCACGGCGTCCTCGGCGGCTCCGACCCGGGCCGGCTCGCCGAGGTCCTGCTCAGCGGCCTGCTGCGGCCGCTGGACGACGTCCGCTACGAGTTCGTCCCAGGCGCCCGCGAGGCCCTCCTCGACACCCTCCCGCGCCCGGAGGCGCAGCACACCCGCCGCGTCCTCGAAGCCGTCTCCGCCGAGATCGAGCGCCGCGCCGGCCGCACCGCCGAGACCTTCCGCGCCCTCCTCGCCGCCACGGACGGCCCCCTGACCCTGACCGCCGACACCGACCACTTCGCCCTCATCCCCCACGAGACCCGCACCGCCCTCAGGCCGCCCGCCCCGGCCCCGTCCGCCCCGGCCCCGTCCACCGCGCCGTCCGCCGCGCCGCCCGCCGCGCCGCCCGCCGCCCCGGACCTGCTGGACGTCCTCGGCACGCCCCTCGACGACCTGATCGGCGACGGCTGGGACCGCCCCCCGCACCCCACCGCCGTGGGCGTCGACGGCACCGGCGCGACGGTCTGGGTCGACGTCCTGCGCGACGGCCCCGACTCCCCCCACGGCGTGATCGTCGGTCCGCGCGCCGGACGCGACCGCGTCCTCCGCACGCTGCTGTTCAGCCTCGTCCTCAGCCACTCCCCCGCCACGGCCACCCTGGCGTTCGCCGACTGCTCCGGCGGCGCGTCCTTCGTCGGGCTGGGCGGCCTCCCGCACGTCATCACCGCGGTCCACAGCACGTCGATCGACTCTCCGCTGTTCCCCCGGCTGCTCACCGCGCTGGAGACCGAGCGGCTCCGCCGCCGGACGCTGCTGTACCGGCGGGGGATCCAGAAATCCGGCGACCACGACGCCGCTCCGGACGCCCGCGCCTTCCCCGTCCTCGTCGTGGTCCTCGACAACGCCGGCCCTCTCCTCGACGCGCGCCCCGAACTGCGCGAACCCCTGTTCCGCCTGTGCGACAAGGGTCCCGCCCAAGGAATCCGGTTCGTCCTCTGTTCGCCGGACGAGGTCGATCTGCTGTTCTCACCGCGATGGCGGATCACCGTCCCCGGACGGGACGGCGACGACTCGGCCACCCTCGCGACCGGCGCGGGGACCACGACCTTCCGGCCAGCCCGCATCGCGCTCACCGACACCGACCCGATCGTCGAGCGCATGCGCCGGCGCGGCCCGCGCCCATCCCGCCTGCCCTGGCCCGACGAGCCCGCGCCGCCCGAGGAGGACAACGCTCCCGCCTCGCCACCTCGGCTCTCCGCAGTGGACGACGTCCTGGAGCTGAACGGGGCCGGGCAGGGGGCCGCGTTCTCCAACGCGTGGAGACTGCCCATCTCGACGCCCAGGACGCCGTGCATCGGGCATGGCCCCGATGGCGACGCCTTCACCGCGCCTTGCCTCGACCTCGTGGCCGGCACCTCGGGTCTGGTCGTGGGCGACGCCGACGCCCGGCGGCACGTCCTGCGAGTGATCGCACTCGCGCTCGCCGCCAAATACTCGCCCTCCCACATGGTGTTCGGCTTCGCCGGCCTAGGACAACATCCGCTGGGCGAGCAATACTCCGGCCTTCCGCACGTCGTCGGCTCCGGCGAGGAACTGCTGGGCAGGCCGCGCGCGCTTCAAGATTTCCTCGACTTCCTCGTGGCCGAACTGGACACGCGCAGGCGCCACGCGTCGCCCGAGGATCTGCCGCACCTGGTCGTCATGGTGGACGTCTCGCTGACGTTCCCGTCCAGCAAACGGGAGGTGGGCGAAACGCTCCTCCAGCTCGCACAGCGCGGCGCGGCCCTCGGCGTGCACGTGATCCTCGCGTCGTCCACCGTCGAGAGCAGCACGATCTGGGACCGGTTCCTGCCGCTCCTCGACTGGCGGATCGTCGCGAACCGCCTGCCGCCTGCCGTGCTCCAGAGCGTCCTCGGGCGGGCGAGCCTTCCCTTCTCCGGCCCCGGCACGGCCTACCTCTCCACCGGGCGCGGTGATCCCCGCCCGTTCACTCCCGCCCCTCTGCCGTCCGAGGCCGACCTGTCCCGCTTCATCAGCGACGCGCCGGAACGGCCCAGGGACGACCAGCCTGAGGCCGAGCCACCGAGAAGCGGTGGGCTGCCAGAGCGCATCCGACGGGACGAGCTCGGGATGGCCTCAGGCGGGCACATCCCGATCGGGGTGCAGGGCGAAGCGCGGGAAACGGTCGCGCTGGACTTCGGGATCCGCCCGCACCTGGCCGTCTACGGGAATGCGGGCACCGGGAAGACGAACGTGCTGCGCCTTCTGGTCCAAGCGCTCCGTCGAGACGAGGACGCGCTGCTCTACGTGATCGACCCGGGCGGTGGGCTGCGCGAGTCGGTGCTGTTCGGGCCCGGCGCGCAGCCGGCGCCGGCGGGCACGTACGCGACCACGTCCACGCAGGCCAGGGACCTGGTGTACGGGCTGGCGCGGCGGCTGGACGACGAGGAGCGGCAGCGGCGGGACGTGTTCCTGGTCGTCGACGACCAGGACATGCTGGACACGGAGACGTTCCTCCCGATCCACGAGCATCTCGGCCCGCCGGAGCCGCGGCTGCACCTCGTGATCGCCCGGACGGACGTGCGCGTCGGGGACGAGCCGGACCCGCTGCTCGTGCTCGGGCAGCCGGGGTTCGCGAACCTGCGCATGGGCGTGGCCGGCGCCGACGGGCGCGCGATCCCGGGGCGGGGTGCGCTCGGGCAGGGCGCCGACCACGTCATCGTCCAGGTCGCGGAGGTCCCTTAAAAGGGTATTGGATCGAGCTGTCCATAACGTGTTAGGGTCGCGGCATGGCGAGGCCGAGGCAGTTCGAGGAGGAGCGGGCGGTGGAGGCCGCCATGCGGGCCTTCTGGGAGAGCGGGTACGAGGCGACGTCGACGCAGGAGCTGTGCGCGGCGACGGGGCTCGGGCGCAGCAGCATCTACAACACCTTCAGCAGCAAGCACGACCTGTTCACGCGCGCGCTGACGCTGTACATGGAGATCAGGACGGCGAACATCGTGGAGGTGCTGGAGGACGCGGCGCGCCCCGTCCGGGAACGGCTGCGGACGGTGCTGGGGTGGGCCGTGACGGCGCCGGCGGACGATCCGGTCGGCTGCCTGGTGGTGAACTCGATGATCGAGCTGGCGCCGCGCGACGAGGACGTCGCCGGGCTGCTGCGCAAGGACCTGGATACGCGGCTGGCGGCGCTGCGGGCGGCGATCGAGTCCGGACAGCGGTCCGGGGAGATCGACGCGGGCAAGGACGCGGGCGCGCTGGCGCACTTCGTGGTGGCGGCGATCAGCGGGATGCGGGTCGCGGCGCGCGGCGGCGCGGACGAGCGGACGCTGCAGGCGATCGCCGACACGGCCATGACGGCGGTCTGAGGCGGGCCGGCGGCCGGCCCGCCTTTTGCACGGCCAAGTTTTGAACTGTTCGATCCAATATGGAGGTGACCGATGCCGCTGGCCGTCTACGTCCTGGGCCTGGCGATCTTCGCCCAGGGCACGTCGGAGATGATGCTGGCCGGGCTGCTGCCGCAGATGTCGGCGGACCTCGGCGTGTCCGTGCCGGACGCGGGGCTGCTGATCTCGGCGTTCGCCGTCGGGATGCTGGTGGGCGCGCCCGTGCTGGCCGTCCTCACGCTGCGGTGGCCGCACCGCCGGTCGCTGCTGGCGTTCCTGGCGCTGTTCGCGCTCATGCACGCGGCGGGCGCGCTGACGCCCGGGTACGGGGTGCTGTTCGCGACGCGGGTGGCCGCGGCGTTCGTGTACGCGGGGTTCTGGGCGGTCGCCGCGGCGGCCGCGATCGGGCTGGTGCCGGCGAACGCGCGGGGCCGCGCGATGGGGATCGTCGCGGGCGGCCTCACCCTCGCCACCGTCCTCGGGCTGCCCGCCGGGACCGTCCTCGGGCAGCATTTCGGCTGGCGGTCGGTGTTCTGGGCGGTCGCGGCGATGTCGCTCGCGGCGATGGCCGGGGTCGCGGCGACGGTCAAGGGCGGGCGCCCCGACGAGGCCGCGCCGCCGCTGCGGGACGAGCTGCGGGCGATGGCCAGGCGGCGGCTGTGGCTGTCCTACGCGACGACGTCGCTGGCGACCGGCGCACTGCTGGTGATCTTCGGCTATCTCGGCGCGATGCTGGAGGACACGACGGGCATCCCGGAGCGGTGGGTCCCGGCCGTGCTCGCGCAGTACGGGGCGGGTTCGCTGGTCGGGATCGCGTTCGGCGGCCGGATCGCCGACACCCGCCCCATGGGGACGCTGTACGGCGGGATCGCCGGGCTGGTGGCGGTGTGCGTCGCGCTGGCGCTGACGCTGGGCTCGCCCGTCCCCGCCACGATCCTGGTGTTCCTGCTGGGCCTGTTCGGGTTCGCGATCAATCCGGCGCTCAACTCGCGGGTGTTCGCGCTGTCGGACGCGTCCCGGACGCTGGTCGCGGCGACGAGCACCTCGGCGTTCAACGTGGGCATCACCGCCGGGCCCTGGCTCGGCGGGCTGGCGCTGGACGCGGGCGCCGGGTACTCCTCCACCGCGTGGATCGGCGCCGGGCTGGGCGTCGCCGCCCTCGCCGTCGTGGCCCTGGGACGGGAGCGCCGCCCCGTCCGCCGGGAGAGCGAGGCACGGGCCACCGTCGACGCGTGAACGGGACGGGACGGGCCGGCGCGGTGCGTCCGCGCCGGCCCGTCGTGTGGCGTCGTCTACCAGCGGCACTGCGGGGCGGGCAGGCCCCAGAGAGCGCGCTTGCCCGGGTACTCGGCGAGCGTCCAGACGCGGTGCTGGGCGCGGTAGCAGCTCAGGTCTTCGGGACCGTAGGAGATCGTCCGCACGGACCGGTTCCGCCAGCCGTGCCCGCGCTGGTCGGCCTGGAGCATCGTGCCGCGCTTGGAGCCGTGGCTCTGCGTGAACCACCAGTGGCCGTGGGCCCGGACGCCGCCCTGCACGCGGTCGCCGGGAAGGCTCGCGACCCAGTTCGGGTACGCGACGCCACCGGACCCGGCGACCAGGCCAGTACCGTTGCGCAGCGGCCACGTCGCGACGCGCCCCTGCGGCTCCTTCTCCTTGCAGTACTCGCCCGCGATGAGCGACGGGCCGCGGGTCGTGCGGTCGACCGACATCCACGACACGCGCGGCGCGCCGTGGCCCGCGCACCTGGCGCCGGCCCAGCCGTGCGCGTACTGCCAGCTGCCCGTCTGCGGCATGACGTACCGGTAGCCGTGCCCGTAGTACTTGCCGCCGTGCAGGCCGACCCACTCCGCGTGCCCGGTCGACCCGTTCCGGCTGCGGCCGAGGTCGAAGATCTGCCGCATGTCGAACTCGCGCAGGCCCGCGCGGGTGTCGGCGACGTACAGCTTGTCGCCGAACCAGGCGATGCCGCCGGCGTGCAGGTCGATGTCGCCGTAGGAGACCGTCCCGTGCCGCAGCGCCGGGTAGACGAGCAGGACGTGCCGGTAGGTGTGCCGGTCCGGGTTCACGAACGTGAGCCGGACGGCGCCGTCGTTGTGCCAGGACACGACGATCGGGCGGCCGGCGCCCCATCGGCCGTCCACCGCGGCGTCCGAGACGGTCGTGACGCCCTGCGGGTACCACTTGCGGGTCGCCGAGTCCGCCTTGTCGAAGCAGTAGGTGCGCGACCCGGCGGGCACCTTGGCCGCCGCGGCGCAGCCGCCGGTGAGGTGGCGCTGCCCCGAACCGTTGATGAGCGCCTGGACGCCGCTCCTGGTCAGCTCCTCCCCGAGCGCGCGCAGCGGACGGTCGAGGCTCGCGCCGCGGCGCAGGCCGAAGTCCGCCTTGCGCGGCGCCGCGTCCCGCGCCGAGGTCGAGGCCGCCGCGGGCCCGGGCTGGACGACGGCGGGGACGGACGCCACCAGCGCGGCCAGCGGGACGCCGGCCGCCAGCGCGGTGACGGCCGGCCGCCGCCCGCTCACTCTCCGTTTCTTGATCATCACGACCGCCGTCCTTTCCGGCGCCGTCTCGCGGAAAACCCCGCGCGCCGTCGACGGAAAGGCAAATGACCATTACATCGGCCGTGTGAACCCGCACGCCCGCCCGGACGTCCGCCCGGGCGGGCAAGCGCGGCGGACCGCCGGGTCAAGGGAGGCGGCAGGTGCCGTAGTCGGACTTGGAGGGGTCGCTCTCGGACGTGCCGGTCAGCGTCAGCTTCGCCTTGCGCCGGGCGTCCGGCCCGGCCTTCGCCCACACGACGACGTCCGTGCTCTGCCCGTTCTTCGCGGTGGCCAGCTCGTTCGGCAGCCAGGTCGTCCAGCCGCCGCCGTCCACCGTCGCCTTCAGCCGGAAGACGTCGGAGCCGTAGACGCCGGAGCCGCCCTTGCCGTGGTTGCCGACGCGCATCGTGCACTTCGCCCAGCCGGACCCGGCCGGCTCGGCGCTGCCCGAGTCGACCTTGACGGCGCGGCGCTGCGTCCCGGCGCCGTCCAGCGACCGAATCGCGACCGTGTACGACAGGACGCCGTTCTTGTCGCGCCTGAGGTTCAGCACGTAGAAGTGCAGCCGGTTCGCCTGGTCGACGTACTCGAACTCGCTGCCCGAGCCCGTCCCGGCGTGGAACAGCGCGTCCGACAGCTGGCGGTAGTCGCCGATCGTCATCTTCTGCGGCGTGCCGTCCGGCAGGACGAAGTCGGTCTTGTCGATGTCCTGCGGGTTCGCGTCCTGGACCCAGATGAACGGCGCCCGGTCCTGGTTCTTGGTCTTCGCCAGCAGGACACCGGAGTCGGGCGTGAACGAGTCCATGCCCATCCGGTCGACGACCTCGAGGGTGTAGTTGTCGAACTTGCCGCCGTCGCACAGGGGGTCCGTGCCGGTGTCGCAGGCCGGCTCCTTGTCGCCGCCCGTGCCGAGCGCGAGGTTGACGCCCGCGAGGCCACCCTCGCTCGGCTCGGCGGACCGCGCCGTGATGGTCGCGACGACCGTGCCGTCCTGCGGGAGCGTGTCCCGGTTCAGCTGCAGCACCTTGCCGGCGTCGACGATGCCGAGCTTCAGCTTGTTGCGCAGCATGTGCTCAGCGCCCATGGACGCGCCGCTCACCGCCGGGATCGTCCACCGGCTGTGCGGGCCGCCCGGGCCGTTGAAGCTGCCGCGGCTCAGCATGTCCCACGGCCCGCTGTACGCGCGGCGCGGCGGCACCCCGTACGGGTTGTTGTAGTTGTCGCCGATGCCGAGGATGTGGCTGAACTCGTGCGCGAACACGGCCATCCCGGAGCTCTCCGCCTGCGTGGAGCTGCCGGTGACCGCGTTCGGCCAGATCGTCGCGCCCGCCTGCCAGGACGTCCAGTCCACGTACCGGGTCTTCACCCAGTTCGGCAGGCCCGGGTCGCCCGGCCCCCACTCGGCCGGGACGTCCTCCTTCGTCTGGAACTTCATCTGCCCGAACTCCTGCCAGGTGGACGACTCGTCCTGCCCGGCGCTGAGGAAGAAGACGAAGTCGAACTTCTTCGCGGTCTCCTCGCCGACGTCGGCGATCCACGCGGCGCGCGCGTCCGTGCGCAGGTCGCGGTTGCACGTGTCGCCGGCGGGGCAGCCGGTGCCGCCCTGCATGCCGTCGACGCCGTACTCGTGGTCCTTGGCGGGCATCCGGTAGGCGCCGAACGCGGTGAGGTCCACGCCGTAGCGGCCGCCCGAGTCCTCCATCCAGTACTCGTGCAGCGTGTGGCCGTGGTTGAGCGCCTCGGGCTTGTTGAGGAAGTCCTGGTAGAACTTGGCGACCTGGTCGCGCGGGACGTCGCCGACGGTGTTCGGGTTGCCGAAGATGGTGGAGTTCTTCGGCTGCGTGACCACGAACGGCTGGTTCGGGTAGTCGACCAGGACGACCGCGCCCTTGAAGTTCTTGATCGAGCCCTGGTGGGACGGGTCGGCCCACGACGTGCCGGGGACCGAGGCGTAGTCGTCCCAGGTCATCGTGTCGGGGAGCTCGTAGTTCTGCGGGTCGATGGGGCGCGGGCCGCCGGCCGCGTACGTGCGGGCGGACGGCTGGCTCCGCTGCCACGGCTGCGTCTGCGGCCAGTGCCGCATCTGCCAGGGGTTCGCGGTGGGCTTCGGGATCGGAGGCGTGGTCTGCGCGGCGGCCGGCACGGCCGCGAGGCCCGCGAGCAGCACCGTCGCCGTCACGGGCACCAGCAGCGTCTTCTTGGCGCGCATGTCTCCCCTGTCTCAGGTGGGTCACTGAGAACGTAAGGAGCACCGTTCCGGCGCGCTACGGCCTACTTATACGATCTTGCGGCGTTCGCCCTGGCATGTCACGCCGTGGCCGGTTCCGCACCAGGCGCTACAGGTTCGTTCTGCGACGATGGTCCTTACAGCAGCGAGCGCGTCGCGACGACGATGCCGTCCTCGTCGCTGTAGAGCCAGTCGCCCGCGCTGAACTCCACCCCGCCGAACGTCACCGGCGCGTCCACCTCGCCGGCGCCGTCCTTCGCGCTCTTGCGCGGGTTGGAGCCGAGCGCCTTCACGCCGAGGTCGAGCCCGCGCAGCGCCCGCACGTCGCGGACGGCCCCGTTGATCACCACGCCGGCCCAGCCGTGCGCCACCGCGGACGCCGCGATCATGTCGCCCATCAGCGCGGACGCCAGCGACCCCGCGCCGTCCACGACCAGCACCCGGCCCTCGCCCGGCGTGTTCAGCAGCCGCTTGACGAGCCCGTTGTCGCGGTGGCAGCGCACCGTCGACACCGGTCCCGCGAACGCCGCGCGGCCCCCGTACTGCCGGAACTGCGTCTCGCAGCTGCGCAGCTCGTCCCCGAAGTCGTCGATGAGGTCAGCGGTCGCGAAGTCCATGCCCGGCAGCCTACTGCCCGGTAACCGGGGCGGGCCCGCCGGACGGGGCGTCGATCGGGCGGCCGATCAGCCGGGACAGCACGATCGCGGTCTTCGTCGCCGTGATGTTGTCCTCGCGGCGCAGCCGTTCGAGGGCCTGCTCCAGATGCTGGATGTCGCGGGCCCGGACGTGCACCAGCGCGCTCGCGTCCCCGCTGATCGTGTACGCCGCCACCACCTCCGGATGGCCGCGCACGCTGGAGTAGATCTCCTCCGGGGACGTCGCGCCGGTGCAGAAGATCTCGATGAACGCCTCGGTCGTCCAGCCGAGCGCGGCCGGGTCCACAACCGCGGCGAACCCGTTGATCACGCCGTCCGCGCGGAGCCGGTCGACGCGCCGCTTCACCGCGGGCGCGGACAGCCCCACCTTGTCGCCGATCTGCGCGTACGAGGCGCGGCCGTCCTCCAGGAGCCGCGCAACGATTCGACGGTCCAGCTCGTCAAGACGCAACAAACAGCACCCCCAAAGTCGGTTTTCGTCATTGGTCGCCGGTAACCCCCGAACATACGCTGGATATGGACCGAGCGGCCACCCGCCGCGTCCGGCCCCCTCCCACTCGGCACCGGGTCCCCGCCCGGTGTCCCGGCGATGCCCGGCCCGACCGGCCGGACCCGAACGCGTAAAGGAGCGTCGTGACGGCGACCGAACAGCTGCGGGCGATGTCCGAGGAGCACAGCGCGCACAACTACCACCCCCTCCCGATCGTCGTCGCCGGCGCCGAGGGCGCCTGGCTCACCGACGTCGAGGGCCGCCGCTACCTGGACATGCTGGCGGCCTACTCCGCGGTCAACTTCGGGCACCGCAACCCGCGCCTCGTCGCGGCCGCGCGGCGGCAGCTCGAGCGGGTCACGCTGGTCAGCCGCGCGTTCGACCACGACCAGTTCGGGCCGTTCGTCACCGAGCTCGCCGAGCTGTGCGGCAAGGACATGGTCCTGCCGATGAACAGCGGCGCCGAGGCCGTCGAGACGGCCCTGAAGACCGCCCGCAAGTGGGGCTACGAGGTCAAGGGCGTCCCCGCCGGGGAGGCGAACATCATCACGTTCGAGGGGAACTTCCACGGCCGCACGACCACGATCGTCAGCTTCTCCACCGACCCCGACGCCAAGGACTCCTACGGCCCCTACACGCCGGGGTTCCGGACCGTCCCGTACGGGGACGTCGACGCGCTGAAGGCGGCCATGGACGCCTCGACCGTCGGCGTGCTGATCGAGCCGATCCAGGGCGAGGCCGGCGTGAACGTCCCGCCGAGCGGGTTCCTGCGCGCGGTGCGGGAGCTGTGCAGCGCCAACGGCACGCTGATGATCGCCGACGAGATCCAGTCGGGCCTCGGCCGCACCGGCACCACGTTCGCCGTCGAGCACGAGGACGTCGTTCCCGACGTCTACATCCTCGGCAAGGCGCTCGGCGGCGGCATCATGCCGGTGTCGGCCGTCGTCGCCGACCGGGACGTGCTCGGGGTGTTCAAGCCGGGCCAGCACGGCTCCACGTTCGGCGGCAACCCGCTGGCCTGCGCGATCGGCCGCGAGGTGATCGCGATGCTGCGGACCGGCGAGTACCAGGAGCGGTCCCGCGCGCTCGGCGCGCACATGCACGACCGGCTCGGCCGGCTCCCCGGCGACCTCGTCCGCGAGGTGCGCGGCCGCGGCCTGTGGGCGGGCGTCGAGCTGCACGGCCGGGCGCGTCCGGTCAGCGAGCGGCTGATGGAGCTCGGCGTGCTCGCCAAGGAGACGCACGAGACGACGCTGCGACTCGCTCCGCCCCTGGTCGTCGAGAAGGAGGACCTCGACTGGGCGCTCGACCAGCTGGAGGCGGCCCTCAAGGGCTGAGCCCCGCGCGGTAAAGAGTTACCCGCGATCCGCCTGTCCGCGACGGGCGCGCCGCGTCCGGCGGGAGGGTGTGCGCATGCACCAGAAGCCGCCCGCGCAGGACGCCACCGAGCAGGAGAAGCGGCCCGGCCGCCGACGGCGGCGGGTGCTCATCGGCTGCGGTGTGCTGGCGGCCGGCGCGCTGGTGCTGCTCGGCGGCGGCGCCTACCTGCTGGAGAACGCCTACAACGACGGCGTGAAGCGGATCAAGGGCGCGATGCCGGAGCGCAGCGGCCGCCCGGTGTCGACGGGCCGCGGCGAGAACTGGCTGCTGATCGGGTCGGACCGGCGCTCGGACATGCCGTCGATGGGCGCCCGGTCCGACACGATCATGCTGGTGCACCTGTCCGGGCGGGACGGCCGGGTGTCGGTGATCGCGCTGCCGCGGGACAGCTGGGTGCCGATCCCCGGGCACGGCAACGGGAAGATCAACGCGGCGTTCTCCTACGGCGGCCCGAAGCTGCTGATCCGGACGGTCGAGCAGCTCACGAGCGTGCGCGTCGACCACTACGCGGCGCTGGACTTCGGCGGGTTCGTGAAGATGACCGACGCGCTCGGCGGCGTGGACGTGACGGTCGAGAAGCGCACCTACGACCCGATGCACAACCGGGTCTGGCCCGCCGGGCACCAGCACCTGGACGGTGTGCAGGCGCTCGACTTCGTCCGGCAGCGCTGGAACCTGCCCGGCGGCGACCTCGACCGGATCAAGCGACAGCAGGCGTTCCTGCACGCGCTGGCCGACAGGGCGCTCGACACCCGCAACCCGCTGAAGATCGACCGGTTCATCCGGGCGGCGACGCACTCGGTGACCGTGGACGACTCGGTGACGGCGGGCACGCTGCGCGGGCTGGCCGCGCGGCTGCTGAAGACGCCGCTGATGGAGTACCTGACGGCGCCGGTCGACCGGTTCGCGTCGCGGGGCGGGCAGAGCGTGGTGCTGCTGGACAAGGCCGCGGGCGCCGAGCTGTTCGCCGACGTGCGGAGCGACCGGGTCGGCGACTTCGTGGCCCGCAACGGCGCCGCGAACTCTGTCGGTACCGTCCGCTAGAAACCTGTTGTGACCTGTACGGATAAGTCGGGCATCAAAACAATGTGACGACAGAGGTCTGGATGGATTAGTCTAAGTGGACTAATCGATTTCGACCAAGAAGGTCGCACCTTGTCCCGACCCCTCACACCGCTCGCGCTGACCGTGCTGCGCATGCTGTGCGGCGGGCCCATGCACCCGTACGAGATGCAGCAGCGGATCCGCGACTACGCCTACGACCAGGCCGTCAAGGTCACGCACGGCTCGCTCTACCACTCGGTGGAGCGGCTCGCGTCGGCCGGCCTGATCGAACCGCTGGAGACGGCCCGCGAGGGCCGCCGCCCGGAGCGGACCGTCTACGCGGTCACCAGCGCCGGGCGCGACGCCGCGCACATCCGCCTCGCCGAGCTGCTCGCCAAGCCCGTCGAGGAGTTCCCGCTGTTCGGCACGGGCCTGGCGTTCATCAACCTGCTGCCCGAAGCCGAGGTCGCCCGGCAGCTGCGCACCCGCGCCATCGCGCTGGAGGCGATGCTCGTCGGCCACCGGACGATCAACGACTCGCTGCGCAAGCGCGGCCTGGAGCGCTACAAGCTCCTCGACCAGGAATGGGCGATCGACCGGTTCCGCGGCGAACTGGAGTTCGTCCAGAACCTGGCCGACGACCTGGAGTCCGGGCGGCTCACCTGGGCCGACGACACCGGGGTGACCTCCTGCCACCCGCCCGACCAGCACGG
Organism: Actinomadura sp. NPDC048394; assembly: GCF_040651755.1. Classification (NCBI taxonomy): domain Bacteria; kingdom Bacillati; phylum Actinomycetota; class Actinomycetes; order Streptosporangiales; family Thermomonosporaceae; genus Actinomadura; species Actinomadura sp. NPDC048394. The sequence goes on from NZ_JBEZJL010000014.1 coordinate 73,917, forward strand.
GCACCTCACCGACCACCACGCACGCCACAACGACAAGGGGGCACCATGAGCAAGTGGCGCGGGAACCCATGGGCGATCCTGCTGACGCTCTCCCTGGGCTTCTTCATGACGCTGCTCGACCTGACGATCGTGAACATCGCGATCCCGAGCATGATCGACAAGCTGGACGCCTCGCTGGACGAGGTGCTCTGGGTGGTCAACGCCTACATCCTGGTGCTGGCCGTCCTGCTCATCACCGCCGGCCGCCTCGGCGACCTGTGGGGCAAGAAGAACCTGTTCATCGCCGGCGTGGCGCTGTTCACCCTGTCCAGCCTCGCGTGCGGCATCTCGCAGGACCCGGCCCAGCTGATCGCGGCCCGCGCCGTGCAGGGCCTCGGCGCCGCGCTGCTGATGCCGCAGACCATGTCGATGATCATCAGCGTGTTCCCGGCGGAGCGGCGCGGCACCGCGCTCGGCGTCTGGGGCGCCGTCGCGGGCGTGTCCACCATCGCCGGGCCGACCATCGGCGGCCTGCTGGTCACCAGCCTCGACTGGCGGTGGATCTTCTTCGTGAACCTGCCGATCGGCATCATCGTGCTGGCGATGGCCGTGCCGATCCTGCCCGCGCACATCCCCACCGTGAAGCACCGCTTCGACATCGCCGGCGTCGCGCTCGCCTCCGCCGGGCTGTTCTGCCTGACGTTCGCGCTGACCGAGGGCCAGAAGTACGACTGGAACGAGGGCATCTGGGGGCTCATCGCCGCCGGCCTCGGCCTCTTCGTGGTCTTCTACCTCTACCAGCGGACGCAGCAGGACCGCGAGCCGCTGGTGCCGTTCTCGCTGTTCCGCGACCGCAACTTCACGATCCTCAACTTCGTCGGCGCCGCCGTCTCCATCGGCATGATCGGCATGTTCCTGCCGATGACGATCTACATGCAGTCGGTGCTCGGCTTCAGCGCCCTCAAGGCCGGCCTCGTCATGGCGCCGTCCTCGGTGGTGTCGATGTTCCTCGCGCCCGTCGCCGGGAAGCTGTCGGACCGCATCGGCGGCAAGTTCATCCTGATGGGCGGCCTCACCCTCTACGCGATCGGCATGCTGTGGCTGGTGCTCGTCGCCGAGGTCGGGACGAGTTGGACCGCGTTCATCCCGGCTCTCGTCGTCGCCGGGTTCGGCATCGGCGGCGTGTTCGCGCCGATGGCCACCGAGGCGACCCGCAACGTGCCGCCCCGGCTCGCCGGCGCCGCGTCCGGCGTGAACAACACCGTCCGGCAGATCGGCTCGGTCCTCGGCAGCGCCGCGGTCGGCGCCGTCCTGCAGAACCAGCTCGCCTCGTCGCTCAAGGACGAGGCCGCGACCCGCGCGGCGGCCCTCCCGCCGGACGTGCGGCCCGGCTTCGTCAAGGGCTTCGCCGGCGCCGCCAAGGGCGGCCTGGAGGTCGGCGCGGGCCAGACCGGCACCCAGCAGAAGCTGCCGCCGGGCGTCCCGCAGAGCGTGGTGCACCAGGTCCAGCAGGTCGCCGGACAGGTGTTCTCGCACGGGTTCGTGCACGCGATGAAGCCGACGATGATCCTCCCGATCGCCGTCGTCCTGGCCAGCGCCGCCGCCTGCTTCGGCGTGAAGGGCTACCGCTCCACGCCCGCCACGGGCGCCGCGGACCCCGCCCCCGCCACCGTGAAGGGCTGACCGGACCGCGTTCCACATGCGGCGAGCCGCCGTCGTGGCCCCTGCCATGACGGCGGCTCGCCGCGTCTCAACGGTCGAGGCGGTGGTATTCGCCGCCGTAGAAGATCAGGGGCTTCGCGTCCGGGGACGGGACGTGCAGGCTCAGGACCTCGCCGACGACGATGCTGTGGTCGCCCGCGTCGTGGACGGCGTGCGTGCGGCACTCCAGGGCGGCGACGGCGCCCGTGAAGATCGCGGCGCCGGTGACCGGGCCGCGGACGTGGTCCCAGCCCTGCAGCTGGCCGTCGAGCATCCGGCCGCGGGTCGCGAACCACTGCGAGGCGTCCCGCATCTGCTCGCCCAGCACCGACACCGCCCACTCGCCGGCGTCCAGCGCCAGGTCGTGGAAGCGCGCGATCTTCTCCGGGCAGAACATCACCAGCAGCGGGTCCAGCGACACCGACGCGAACGCGTTCACCGTCATCGCGTGGTCGGCGCCGTCCACCACGCTCGTCACGATCGCGACGCCCGTCGCGAACCTGCCCGCCACCCGCCGGAAGAGCCCCGGATCCACGCTCGGGTCCACACGATCGCCGCTCACGAAGCGCACACCCTAGCGATCCCCCTACCCGCGGGTGCGCGCCGCCCTCCCGGTGAGCCACTGCCCCGCCGGGCCGGGCGACGGGACCCGCGCCACCGCGATTCCGGCGGCCACCATGCCGCCGACGATGTACACATACCCCGCGAGCGTTCCCGGAACGACCAGATCCCCCTCCGGCCGCTGCATCGACATCACGATCACCGCGACGCCCCACACCACCGCCGGCACCGCCGCGCCGATCTTGCCGCCCATCCCCCAGCCGGCCAGCCGCGTCATCGCGTACACCAGCGGCACCAGCACGATCGAGGTGACCGGCACGTCCCCGGCCGTCCACTCCTGGGCGTACGAGCCGACCAGGCCGAACACCCCGCCGAGCAGCCCGAGCGCCGCGTACGCCGCGCCCGTCACCAGCGCGTCCAGCGGGCTCTCGGCGCGGCCGCCCGCGCCGCCGGCCGCGGACGCGCCGCCCGCCGCGCCGGGCGGGAGATCGTCCTTGGCCAGGCTCACCCGTGCCTCGTCGTCCTCGTCCACGGCCTCAGCGTATCCAGCCGGTCAGGCGTCCGCGTCGTCCAGACCGGCGAACAGGTCGGTCTCGCGGCGGCCGGGGCCGACCGGGCCGAGCTCGCCCGCCTGCAGGATGAAGTACTCGGTGCCGAACGCCTGCTGCCCGAGGTTGTTCGACAGCGCGAAGAACGGCCCGGCCGCCTCCGGCGCCACCGTGATCTGGGTGCGGTGCGCGCGCAGCGCCGCCAGCTTGGCGGGCAGGTGCGCGCGGGCGTCCACGACCGTGGTGACCTGCCCGTCCGGCACACCGGAGCCCAGCTCGTCCAGCCCGGCGACCCGCGCGAACGGCAGCTTCGCCTCGCGCATCACCGCGATCGCCCGCGCCAGCACGGTCCGCGGGGTGGCGTAGGCGTAGAACTTCCTGGCCCGCCACGGCTCCTGCCCGTCCTCGAAGGACGGGTCGGCGGCCAGCTCGAACGCCCGCCAGGCGACGCGGTGCGCCTGGATGTGGTCGGGGTGGCCGTAGTTGCCGCGCTCGTCGTAGGTGACGATGACGTGCGGCCGGACGTCCCGGATGATCTTCGCGAGCTCCGCGCCGGCCTCGTCGACGTCGGCCTGCCAGAAGCTGCGCGGGTCGTCGTTGGTGGCGGTGCCCATCATGCCCGAGTCGCGCCACCGGCCGGGACCGCCGAGGTAGCGGTGGTCGCGCACGCCGAGCGCCGCGGCCGCCTCCGCCATCTCCCCGATCCGGTACTCGCCGAGGCGGTCCTCCTTGTCGGAGGCCAGATGGCGCAGCTCATCGGGGATGACCTCGCCCTCCTCGCCCAGCGTGCAGGTGACGAGACAGACGTGGGCGCCCTCGGCGGCGTACTTGGCCATGGTCGCCCCGGTCCCGATGGACTCGTCGTCCGGATGGGCATGGACGAACAGGATCCGCGGCTCCTTCATGGTCACGAGCCTACTCAGGGGTCGCGGGCACGGCGATGACCGCCCTGCCCGGGCGGCCCCCGGCCGTGCGGGCGGGCGCCCGTCAGCCGGAGCCGTCGCCGCCGCCACCGCCGCCACCGGTGCCGCCGCCTCCGGTGCCGCCACCGGAGGTGTGCGTCGGGTTCGTGGTCGGCGTGTGCGACGTCGGGGGCTCGCTGGTCGGGGGCTCGCTCGTCGGAGGCTCGCTGGTCGGGGCCTCAGTGGTCGGGATGCGGGTGGGCGCCGTGTGCGTGGGACGCGTCGGGCGGGTGTACGTGGGCCGCTCCGTCGTCGGCTCCTCGCTGGTCGGGCTGTCGGAGGCCGACGTGGAGTCCGAGACCGTCGGGGACGACCCCGGGTTCGGGGACTCGTTGTCGCCGCGGTTCGCCATGAACAGGCCCACGACCAGCGCCAGCACGGCGATCGCCGCGATCCCCGCGAAGATCGGCCACTTGGACCGGCGCTCCGGCTCGAAGTCGTCGTAGCCGGTGTGCCGGCCGCCGCCCCGGTACGGCGGCTGCTGGACGGGCGGCAGCGTGCCGGTGTAGTTCGCCGGCGACACCCGCTGCGTCTGCCCGCCGTGCGGCCCGGCCTGCGCGGCGCCGAACGCGGCGGCGGCGCCCGCGCCGGCGGCGAGCGTGGAGCCCTCCGCGAGCATCGTGGTCGCCTGCGCGGGGTCGTCCATCCGGGTCTGGCCGGCGCCGCCCGGCCCGCTGCCGATCAGCGCCATCATCAGCTGCTGCGCGGTGGGCCGCCGCTGCGGCTCCTTCACCAGGCACGCCGCGACGAGGCGGCGCAGGTCGGCGGGCACGCCCTCCAGGTACGGCGGCTCGTTCATCACCCGGTTGATCACCGCGACGACGGTGTCGTCGCCGAACGGCGGGTGCCCGGTCGCGGCGAACACCATCGTGGTCGCCCACGCCCACACGTCCACGGCCTCGGTGAGGGTGGCGCCCGCCACCTGCTCGGGGGCCATGTAGGACGGGGTGCCGATCGCCTTGGTGGCGTTGGTCTGGCCGGTGTCCAGCGCCCGCGCGATGCCGAAGTCGATCACCCGGGGGCCGTCCGGGGCCATGATGACGTTGTGCGGCTTGAAGTCGCGGTGCACGATGCCGGCCTGGTGGATCGCGACCAGCGCGGTCGCGGTGCCGATCGCGAGCCGGTCCAGCGCCGCGCCGGTGATCGGCCCGGTCTCGGTGACCTGCTTGTACAGCGACGGGCCCGGCACGTACTCGCTGGCGATGTAGGGCTGGTCGCCGGCGACGTCGGCCTCCAGCACCTGCGCGGTGCAGAACCGGGCGACCTGCTTGGCGGCCTGCGCCTCGCGGACGAACCGGTTGCGCGCGCCGGCGTCGGCGGACAGGTCGGCGCGCAGCAGCTTGATGGCGGCCCTGTTACCCGAGGCGTCGACGCCCGCGTAGACGACCCCCTGGCCGCCCTCGCCGAGCCGTTCGACGATCTCGTACGAGCCCAGCCGCCGGGGATCGCCCGGCTGCAGCTCCGGCATGGACCACTCCTTCAACGCCCGCGAGACAAAAGCTTGGGGAGGTCTTGAGCTTACGCGAGCGGGGCCATGCCCAAGGGCCGTTCCCCGGCCGCGATGACCGCCCGGAATCATAGGGGCAGGCACGGGCGCCGCGCCGCCGTTCGGGGAGGCTCGCGGGCTGGCAGACTCGGATGCCATGAGCATCAGCTATCCGCGGCAGAGCGCCCGCACCCGCCGTTTCACCCTCGGCGTCCCGCGCGCCTTCCAGATCGCGCCGGACGGGACGCGCGTGATCTTCCTGCGCACGAGGGCGGGCGACGATCCGGTGACCTGCCTGTGGACGCTGGACACCGGCACCGGCGAGGAGCGCCTCGTCGCCGACCCGGCCGCGCTGGACGTGCCGGGCGAGGAGAACCTGCCCGCCGAGGAGCGGGCCCGCCGCGAGCGCGCGCGCGAGCAGGCCGGCGGCATCGTCGGGTACGCCACCGACCGCGAGATGCGGCAGGCCGTGTTCACCCTGGGCGGGCGGCTCTACGTCGCCGACCTCGAAAGCGGGCAGGTCCGGGAACTGCCCGCGCAGGCGCCCGTGTTCGACCCGCGCCCCGACCCGGCGGGCCGCCGCGTCGCCTACGTGTCCGGGCGGACGCTGCGGGTGATCGAGATCGACGGCTCGGACGACCGGGCCGTCGTGCAGCCGGAGTCGGAGCAGATCTCCTACGGGCTCGCCGAGTTCGTCGCGGCCGAGGAGATGGGCCGGATGCGCGGCCATTGGTGGTCGCCGGACGGCGGGACCCTGCTCGTCGCCCGGGTGGACGAGACGCCCGTGCAGCGCTGGCACATCGCCGACCCCGCCAACCCCGACCGGACGCCCGCCGAGATCGCCTACCCGGCGGCGGGCACGCCGAACGCGATCGTGTCGCTGGTCCTGCTGAAGGTGGACGGCGGCCGGACCGGCGTCGCGTGGGACCGCGGCATGTTCCCCTACGTCGTCACCGCGTCGTGGGACCGGCACGGCCTGCTGATCGTGGTGCAGCCGCGCGACCAGCGGTCCCAGCGGGTGCTGCGGGTCGACCCGTCCAACGGGGAGACGTCGCTGGTGCACAACGAGCACGACCCGGTGTGGACCGACATCGTCCCCGGCCTGCCCGCGCACACGGGGACGGGCGACCTGGTGTGGGTCACCGAGGACCGCGAGACCGACACGCGCCGCATCACGATCGGCGGCAAGCCCGTCACGCCGGGCGGCCTGCAGATCCGCTCGATCCTCGGCGTGGAGGGCGAGTCGATCCTGTTCACCGCGTCGGAGGAGCCCACGGAGGTGCACCTCTACTCCTACGACGCGGGGGAGATCGTCCGGCTGACCGACGGGCAGGGCGTGTTCGGCGGGGTGCGGGCCGCCGGTGTGACGGTCGTCACGGGATCGCGGCTGGACCGTCCGGGCACCGAGGTCGAGGTGCGCGAGCCGTCCGGGATCCACCCGGTCGCGTCGCTCGCCGAGACGCCGGTGATCACGCCGCGGGTCGAGCTGCTGCGCGCCGGGGACCGCGAGATCCGCACCGCCGTGGTGCTGCCGACCGGCTGGAAGCCGGGCGACGGGCGGCTGCCCGTCCTGATGGACCCCTACGGCGGCCCGCACGCGCAGCGGGTGCTGGCCGTCCAGCGGGCGTACTGCGAGGCGCAGTGGCTCGCCGACCAGGGCTTCGCCGTGGTGATCGCGGACGGCCGCGGCACGCCGGGCCGCGGCCCGGTCTGGGACCGCGCGGTCCGCGGCGACTTCGTCGAGCCGGTGCTGGAGGACCAGATCACCGCGCTGATCGAGGCGGCGCGGCTGCATCCGGCGGCGCTCGACCTGGACCGGGTCGGCATCCGCGGCTGGTCGTTCGGCGGCTGGCTGGCGGCCCTCGCCGTGCTGCGCCGCCCGGACGTGTTCCACGCGGGCATCGCGGGCGCGCCCGTCACCGACTGGCGGCTGTACGACACCCACTACACCGAGCGGTACCTCGGCCACCCCGACGAGGAGCCGGAGTCCTACGCCGCGAACTCGCTGATCGAGATGGCCGGCGACCTGAAGCGCCCGCTGATGATCATCCACGGGCTCGCCGACGACAACGTGGTCGCCGCGCACACGCTGCGGCTGTCGTCGGCGCTGCTGGCCGCCGGCCGCCCGCACACCGTCCTGCCGCTGTCCGGCGTCACCCACATGACCCCGCAGGAGGTCGTGGCGGAGAACCTCCTCCTGGTCCAGGTCGAGTACCTCAAGACGGCCCTGGCCCGTTGAGTGCGCGGCGTGCCGCCCTCATGAGCGATGCCATGGGGGCGGCACGCCGCGATTGATCGTCTACGGGCCGTGCCACGACGTCCAGAGGGCGGCGTATGAGCCGTTCTGGGCCAGGAGCTCGTCGTGGGTGCCGAGCTCGGTGATGCGGCCGTCCTCCACGACCGCGACGCGGTCGGCGTCGTGCGCGGTGTGCAGCCGGTGCGCGATCGCGACGACGGTCCGGCCGTCCAGCACGGCGGCGAGCGTGCTCTCCAGCCGGCGGGCGGCCCGCGGGTCGAGCAGCGACGTCGCCTCGTCCAGCACCAGCGTGTGCGGGTCCGCGAGGACGAGCCGGGCCAGCGCGAGCTGCTGCGCCTGCGCGGGCGACAGCGTCGCGCCGCCCTCGCCGACCTCGGCGTCCAGGCCGGGGCCGTCCCAGTCGACGGTCGCGAGGACGTCGCGCATCCGGGCGTCGGACGCGTCCGGGCGGGCCATCGCCAGGTTCTCGCGGAGCGTGCCGCGGAACACGTGGTGCTCCTGCGTGACGAGCGCGACGTGGCCGCGCAGGTCGTCGAGGGGCAGCTCGACCAGCGGGACGGGGGCGTCCGAGCCGACCGTGACCGCGCCGGAGCGCGGGCCGTCGATCCCGGCGAGCAGGCGGCCCAGCGTGGACTTCCCGGCGCCGCTCGGCCCGACCATCGCCAGCCGCTCGCCCGGCCGCAGGTCGAGGTCGACGCCGTGCAGGACGTCGCGGCCCGTCCGGTAGGAGTAGCGGACGTCCCGCGCGTTGAGCCGCTCGCCGTCCGGGCGCCGCTCGCCCGGCTCCCGGTCCGCCGGGACGTTCCCGACGCCGAGCAGCCGGGCCAGGGACGCGCCGCCGAGCTGCAGCTCGTCCAGCTTGGACAGCAGCATGTCGACCGGTTCGATCAGCTGCTGGACGTACAGGGTCGCGGCGGTCACCTGCGCGAGCGAGGCCATCCCGTGCGCGTAGAACAGGCCGCCGAACAGCAGCGTCGTCGCGACCGGCAGCACGAACCCGAACTCGGCGACGGGGAACAGCACCGTCCGCAGCCGCAGCGTGTACCGCTCGGCGGCGTAGCTGCGGGCGATGTCGGCGTCGCCGCGGGCCCGCCGGCGGTCGGCGAGGCCGAACGCCTCGACGGTCCGGGCGCCGTGCACGGTCTCGGCGAGGCCGTCGGCGATCAGCGCCCAGGAGGCGTTCTCGCGCAGGTAGCCGTCCCGGCAGCGCGGCAGGTACCAGCGCATCACGCCCCACAGGATCGGGACGGACACCAGGCACGGCAGCGCGACCAGCGGGCCGTTGAGCAGCAGCGCGCCGAAGGTGAACGCGCCGACGACGATCGCGACGAGGGTCTCCGGGACCGCCTCGCGCAGCGACGAGCCGAGCGTGTCGACGTCGCGGGACGCGCGGGTGACGAGGTCGCCGGTGCCGGCCCGCTCGACCGCCGACAGCGGCAGCCCGAGCAGCCGGTCGACGAACTCCTCGCGCAGCTCGGCGAGGACGCGCTGGCCGAGCCGCGCGGAGGTGAAGTAGGCGTACCGGGTCAGCACGCCCTGGACGATCACGAAGCCGGCGATGGCGAGCGCGGTGGTGTCGATGTGGGCGGTCCCGTCGCGGACGCCCTCGACCAGCTCGCCGAGCAGCCGGGGCGCGACGAGGCCGGCGACCGCGGCGAGCCCGTGCAGCGCCAGCGTGCCGGCGAGGGCGCGGGGATGCCGCAGGGCGACGCGCCGCGCGTACGCCCGCACCTGCGCGGGCTCCGCGACCGGCAGGATCTCGGTGCTCACGTCGTGCCCTTCCGTACTGCGGTCCTGATGGTCCTGTGGTTCGGTATCGCGGCCGGGTCAGCGGCGCGCGGGCGCCTCGCCGCGGGTGACGGCCGCGGCGTAGCGCGGCTCGGCCCGCAGCAGGTCGCGGTGGGTGCCCTCCGCGACGACCCGGCCGTCCTCGACGAACGCGACGTGCGCGGCGCGGTCCAGCATCAGCGGGCTGGTCGTGCACACGACCGTGGTGCGGCCGGCGCGGGCCTCGCCGAGCCGTTCGGCGATGCGCGCCTCGGTGTGCGCGTCGACGGCGCTGGTCGGCTCCACGAGGACCAGCACCTCGGGGTCGGCGGCGAGCGCCCGGGCGAGCCGGAGCCGCTGCCGCTGCCCGCCGGAGAACTCCCGTCCCGCCTCGGCGACGTGCCGGTCCAGGCCGGACGCGGCGGCGATGTCCTCGGCGGACGCCGCGCGCAGCGCCGCGTCCAGGACGGCCGGCGGCGTGCCGGGCGGCGCGAGGGCCTCGGCGAGGGTGCCGGAGAACAGCCGGTCCTCGTTGACCGCGACCAGCACGCGGCGGCGCAGCCCCGCGACCTCGCGCAGCGGCACGCCGGCGAAGTCGACGTCGCCGGGCGCGTACCGGCCGAGCCGGTCGGCGATGGCCTGCGCGTCGCGCGGCTGCGCGGCGGCGATCGCGGTGACCCGCCCGGGCCGCACCACCAGGCCGGACGCGATGTCGACGAGCTCGGCGGGCCCGGCCGGGCGGGCGGTGCCGCCGTCCGGGTCCGGGGCGAGGTCGAGCAGCCGGACGACCCGCCGCGCCGCCACCAGCCCCTTGGTGATCTTGCCGGCGGCCTCGCCGATCGTGCGCAGCGGGACGATCAGGAACACCGCGTAGCCGTAGCAGGCCACGAGGTCGCCGACGCCGATCTCGCCGCGCGCGACGTAGTGCGCGCCGGCCCAGGTCACGGCGGCGATCAGCAGGCCGGGCAGGAGCACCTCGGCGCCGGAGATCCGGGACTCGGCGCGGGCCGCGGCGACGCCCGCGTCGCGGACCCGGCCGGACAGGCCCCGGTACCGGCCGGAGAACAGCCGCTCCCCGCCGATGCCGCGCAGGATCCGCAGCCCCTCGACGAGGTCGGTGGCGCGGCCGTTCAGCTCGCCGACGAGCTCGCGGTGCGCCTCCTCGCGCTCGCGGAACGGGCGCAGCAGCGGCGCGGCGAGCAGCAGCACGAGCGGCACGCCGACCAGCACGATCAGCCCGAGCTTCGGCGCGGTGGCGAGCAGCACGACCGCGACGACGACGATCGCGACGACGGCGCCGGAGCCGCGGCACACGATGTCGACGACGTCGCCGAGGTGCGCGACGTCGGACAGGCCGATGCTGACGACCTCGCCCGCGCCGAGCCGCTTCGGCAGCGTCGCGCCGAGCCGCGTCGCGTGCCGGGTGACGATCTGGACGGTCCGATAGGCCGACGACAGCCAGAGGAACACCGCCCGCCGGTGCCTGAGGATCCCCGTCGCGGCCTGCACGCCGCCGAGGGCGAGCAGCGCGCCCGTCCAGACGAGCAGCGCCCGGTCGTCGCGCCCGGCGACGCCGTCGCCGATGGCGCGGCCGATCGCGGCGGGCATCAGCGCCTGGCTGAGCATCCAGCCGACGCCGAACAGCGCGCCGACCAGCACGCCCCGCCATTCGGCGCGCAGCAGCCACAGCAGGTACCGGGCGGGGGATCCGTGGTCGGGGCTGCCTGGATCTTTCTCCGGCAACGGGTTCACCGAACGAAGATATGCGGCGGGCCCCGCCGCGATCGAACGATTTTTCCGGGGCGCGCGGCCCGCCCCGGGGCCGCCGGGCCGGCGCGCCGGAGGGGGTTTCCGGACCGTCCGGGACCCGCCCTGCGGACGATCACAGGGGTGCGCGGGGACGGGCGGACACGCTAAGGTCGGAGGGCACGGAGCGAGGTCCCTCCCGCTCCTCGAGCCGGGACTCCGGCGGCTAAGCAGAAGCCGCTCCCCCGGTGCGGCCCGGCCCTGGCGTCCTGCCCCGCGCAGGAATAACCGGAACGGTCCGGCCGTTGCCAGTGCCGTCGCCAGCCCCGACTTTTCCGGAAGCTTAGTGAGCACTATCAGTCACCAGACGCATCCCTTCACGCCAGGGGCCGAGGACAGGGTCGACCTGCTCCTCATCGACGACGACCCCTCCGACGTGCTGATGGTCGAGAAGATGCTCGGCGACAGCGGCCTGGACGCGCTGATCACCGTCGCGGCGGACCTGCCGACCGCGCGGCGCCGGCTGACCCGCCGCACCCAGTGCATCATCGTGGACCTGTCGGCGCCGGGGATCGACCGGCTGGACGGGCTGCGCCAGGTGCTGGACATGTCCGGGACGGCCGCGGTGGTGGTGCTGACCGGGCTGGACGACGCGGGCCTCGGCGTCCGCGCGGTCGCCGCCGGCGCCGAGGACTACCTGGTCAAGCAGGAGGTCGACGGCCCGCTGCTGGCCCGCGCGGTGCGCTACGCCATCGAGCGCAAGCGGTCGGAGGAGACCGAGCGGCGGCTGGTGGAGGCGCGCATCCTGGGCCGCGAGAACGCGCGGCTGGAGCGCGGGCTGCTGCCCGTCCCGCTGATCGACGACCCGTCGCTGCGGCACCACACCCGCTACCGGCCGGGCCGGCGGCGGGCGCTGCTCGGCGGCGACTTCTACGACACGGTGCAGACCGAGGGCGGCGCCGTCCACCTGATGATCGGCGACGTGTGCGGGCACGGCCCGGACGAGGCGGCGCTCGGCGTGCAGCTGCGGATGGCGTGGCGGACGCTGGTGCTGGCCGGGCACACCGGCGAGCAGCTGCTCGGCACCCTCGACACGGTGCTCGGGCACGAGCGGCGCAGCGAGGAGATCTTCACCACGCTGTGCATGATCACGATCGCGCCGTCGCGGCGGACCGCGCGGATGCACCTGGCCGGCCATCCGGCGCCGCTGCTGTTCCGCGACGGGCCCGACGGCGGCTTCGAGGTCGCGGCGCTGCCGGAGTACGCGCACGGGCCGGCGCTCGGCCTGGTGCCGGGCGCGGAGTGGCCGACGACGGAGATCGACCTCGGCGAGTCGTGGGGGCTGATGCTCTACACCGACGGGCTGATCGAGGGGCGGGTCGGGACGGGCTCGGCCCGGCTCGGCACCGACGGGCTCGTCGAGCTGGCGCGCGCGGCGCGCGGCAAGGGCGTCACCGGGCGGTCGCTGATCGACGAGCTGGTGACCGAGGTGGAGAACCTCAACGGAGACGCCCTGACCGACGACCTGGCGGTGCTGCTGCTGTCGCGGGAGGCCACGGCGGTGTGACGGCGGCCACAGCGGCGTCCTGACCGCACACCGGCGGCAGTGGGTCAATGTCGCCTGCGTCACTGATCGGGCGGGTTCCCGGACGCGCTGTGAAGTCACTCACGATCATGAACGGCCGGGGAGGCGGGGAGGCCCGTCCCGGCTCGGTTCATAGCCTGCGGCTATCGGATTGAGTGCGCTGATGACTTGGCGCTCTTGTCCAAATTGGACATACCGTTCGCGACGTGGCTATAGCGATACCTGCGATCTACCGATCGACCGTCGGCAAGAAGGCCGTCATGGCCGTGACCGGCGCAATCCTGGTGCTGTTCCTGATCGCGCACATGATCGGGAACCTGAAGATCTTCCTCGGCGCGGGGGACTTCGACCACTACGCGCACTGGCTGCGCACGATGGGCGAGCCCGCCGTCCCGCACCGGACGCTGCTGACGATCCTGGAGATCGTGCTCGTCGTGTCGGTCGTCCTGCACATGTGGTCGGCCATCTCGCTCGGCAAGCGCGCCGCGCACGCCCGCCCGGTGAAGTACCAGTCGAGGAAGAAGTCGCACGCGCAGGGCTACGCCACCTACACGATGCGGTACGGCGGCATCGTCGTCGCGCTGTTCATCATCTGGCACCTCCTGGACCTCACCTTCTTCGCGGTGAACCCGCTGGGGTCCGACGCCACCCCCTACGACCGGGTCATCGCCGACTTCGACGGCTCCCGCTGGTACATCACCGTCTGGTACGTCCTCGCGGTCCTGCTGGTCGGCCTGCACCTCAACCACGGCATCTGGAGCGCGTTCCAGACCCTCGGCCTGCGCAGCCCCCGCAGCAACGGCGCGCTGCGCGTGCTCGCCGGCGGCGTCGCCGGGGTCGTGACCCTCGGCTTCATCGCCGTCCCGATCTCCGTCACCTTCGGATGGGTGAGCTGACATGAGCGACAGCTTCTACAAGTCCGGCGAGCCGATCGCCGACGCCAAGGCGCCCAAGGGCCCGATCGAGGACCGCTGGACGACGCGCAAGTTCGAGGCCAAGCAGGTCAACCCGGCCAACAAGCGCAAGAAGAAAATCATCATCATCGGCACCGGGCTGGCGGGCGGCTCGGCCGGCGCCACCCTCGGCGAGGCCGGCTACCACGTCCAGCAGTTCTGCTTCCAGGACAGCCCGCGCCGCGCCCACTCGATCGCCGCGCAGGGCGGCATCAACGCCGCGAAGAACTACCGCAACGACGGCGACAGCGTCTACCGGCTGTTCTACGAGACGGTGAAGGGCGGCGACTTCCGATCCCGGGAGTCGAACGTGTACCGGCTCGCCGACATCTCCCGGCAGATCATCGACCAGTGCGTCGCGCAGGGCGTCCCGTTCGCCCGCGAGTACGGCGGCCTGCTCGACAACCGCTCGTTCGGCGGCACGCAGGTGTCCCGCACGTTCTACGCCCGCGGCCAGACGGGCCAGCAGCTGCTCCTCGGCGCCTACCAGGCGCTGATGCGGCAGGTCGACGCCGGGAACGTGGAGCTGTACCCGCGGCACGAGATGCTCGACCTGATCATGGAGAACGGGCGGGCGCGCGGCGTCGTCGTCCGCAACCTGATCAACGGCGAGATCAAGCACTACACCGCCGACGCGGTCGTGCTGGCGTCCGGCGGCTACGGCAACGTGTACTTCCTGTCCACCAACGCGATGGGCTCGAACGTCACCGCGTCGTGGCGCGCGCACCGGCACGGCGCCCTGTTCGCCAACCCGTGCTACACCCAGATCCACCCGACCTGCATCCCGGTCAGCGGCGACCACCAGTCGAAGCTGACGCTGATGTCGGAGTCGCTGCGCAACGACGGCCGCGTCTGGGTGCCGAAGAAGGCCGGCGACACCCGCCGGCCGTACGACATCCCCGAGGACGAGCGCGACTACTACCTGGAGCGCATCTACCCGTCCTTCGGCAACCTGGTGCCCCGCGACATCGCGTCCCGCGCCGCGAAGAACGTCTGCGACGAGGGACGCGGCGTCGGCCCCGGCGGCCTCGGCGTCTACCTCGACTTCGCCGACGCGATCGAGCGGCTCGGCCGCGACAAGGTCGAGGCCAAGTACGGCAACCTCTTCGAGATGTACGAGCGCATCACCGGCGAGAACCCGTACGACACGCCGATGCGCATCTACCCCGCCGTGCACTACACGATGGGCGGGCTGTGGGTCGACTACGACCTGGAGTCGACGATCCCCGGCCTGTTCGTGATCGGCGAGGCGAACTTCTCCGACCACGGCGCGAACCGGCTCGGCGCGTCCGCGCTGATGCAGGGCCTCGCCGACGGCTACTTCGTGCTGCCGAACACCATCAACGACTACATCGCCCGCAACGCCCTCCCGCCCGTCGACGAGAAGGCGATCGCCGAGGCCGAGGAGCGGGTCACCTCCCGGATCGAGAGGTTCCTGTCGATCGACGGGGACCGCTCCGTCGACTCCTTCCACCGCGAGCTCGGCCACATCATGTGGGAGTACTGCGGCATGGAGCGCACCGAGGAGGGCCTGCGCAAGGCCCTGGAGCTCATCCCGGCGCTGCGGGACGAGTTCTGGACGCGCGTCAAGGTCACCGGCAAGGGCGAGGAGCTGAACCAGCAGCTGGAGAAGGCCGGCCGCGTCGCCGACTTCTTCGAGCTCGCCGAGCTGATGGTGATCGACGCCCTGCACCGCACCGAGTCCTGCGGCGGCCACTTCCGCGCCGAGAGCCAGGACGAGGACGGCGAGGCCAAGCGCGACGACGACAACTTCGGTTACGTCGCCGCCTGGGAGTGGGCCGGCGAGGGCGAGCAGCCCGTCCTCCACAAGGAGGAACTGAACTTCGAATACGTCCACCCGACGCAGAGGTCGTACAAGTAATCATGAAGCTCACACTGCGCGTCTGGCGCCAGAGCGGCCCCCAGGACAAGGGGAAGATGGTCGAGTACAAGCTCGACGACGTCTCCCCGGACGCCTCGTTCCTGGAGATGCTGGACGTCCTCAACGAGAAGCTCATCGCGGGCGGCGAGGAGCCGGTGGCGTTCGACCACGACTGCCGCGAGGGCATCTGCGGCATGTGCTCGCTGGTCATCAACGGGACCCCGCACGGCCCCGAGGAGCGCACCACCACCTGCCAGCTGCACATGCGCAAGTTCAAGGACGGCGAGGTCATCGACGTCGAGCCGTGGCGCGCCCGGGCGTTCCCGGTCGTCAAGGACCTCGTGGTGGACCGGTCCGCGTTCGACCGGATCATCCAGGCGGGCGGCTACATCACCGCGCCGACCGGCACCGCGCCGGAGGCGCACTCCACGCCCGTCCCGAAGCCGGACGCGGACCGGGCGTTCGAGGCCGCCGAGTGCATCGGCTGCGGCGCCTGCGTCGCGGCCTGCCCGAACGGGTCGGCGTCGCTGTTCCTCGGCGCGAAGGTCACCCACCTCGGCCTGATGCCGCAGGGCCAGCCGGAGCGCTGGGACCGCGTCGTGTCGATGCTGGACACCCACGACGACGAGGGCTTCGGCGGCTGCACGAACACCGGCGAGTGCACGGTCGCGTGCCCGAAGGGCATCCCGCTCGACGTGATCGGGAACCTGAACCGCGACTACCTGAAGGCGACCGCCGGCGGGAAGAAGCGCTGATCGTCCTCGCAGGCCACGGCCCCGCTCGGAGTACCGGGCGGGGCCGCTCTAATGTGGGCGCATGACGATCACTCTTGTCCCCTACCACCAGGACGAGCGCCTGCCCGGCGCGACGTTCCCGCTCCCCGAGGCCGAGGTGGTCACGGTCGCCCGCGAGTTTCCCGAGGGCGACGTCTGGACGCGGATCGCCGCGCTGTACGAGCCGGTCGCCGCCGAGGTCGCCGCGCAGGTCGCGGCCGGCACGGTCCCGTCGGTGGTGTCCGGCGACTGCCTGGTCTCCGAGGCCGTCCTCGCGGGCGTGCAGCGGGCCGGGGTGGACGCCTCGATCGTGTGGTTCGACGCGCACGGAGACGTCCAGACGCCGGAGACCAGCACCTCCGGGTACATCGGCGGGATGCCGCTGCGGCAGATCCTCGGCGACCACCCCGAACTGCTGTCGTCGCGGCTGGGCCTGCGGCCGCTGCCGGAGGAGCGGGCCGTCCTCGTGGACGCCCGCGACCTCGACCCGGCCGAGGCGGAGTTCCTCGCGTCGTCGCGGGTCCGTCGCTGCCCTGTGGACGGCATCGACCTGCCGGACGGCCCGCTCGTCCTGCACGTCGACGTGGACGTGGTCGACAAGGCCGACCTGCCGGGGCTGAAGTTCCCCGTGGGCGGCGGGCCGTCCTTCGACGCGGTCGTCGCGGCGGTCCAGCGGGTGAAGGCCACGGGCCGGGTCGCCGCGGTCGACATCGCCTGCCCGTGGCACCCGCCGCGGCCGGGCGACGACGGCGTCCGCGCCCGCCTCCTCGCCGCCCTCCTGGCCTGACACCGGCCGGCGCCGGTCAGGGGCGCAGCCGGCAGTGGAGTTCGAGGCCGGGGACGGCGTCCCAGCCGATCAGCCGGACGAGCTTGTCGATGTGCGCGGTGACCGAGTGCAGGACGAGCAGGCCGTCGCGGCCGGCGAGGTCGCGGGCCGCGAGGGTGAGGGTGCGCAGGCCCGCGACGTCGATGAAGTCGACGCCGGCGAGGTCGAGGTGCAGGTCGCCGTCGATCCGGGCGCGGGCGGCGCGCAGGGCGCGGGTGAGGTCGGCCGCGTTGGACACGTCCACCTCGCCGGCCATGCGCAGCCAGGGGGCGTCCGCGGCGCCCTCGATGCGCAGCAGCGGGGTGTCGAGTTCGACGACGTCGTAGCGGGGAGCGGTGCGCTCCGGGCGCGGTCCGCCCGGACCGCCCTCCCCGCCGGTGATCCGCCAGACCGTCATCCGCTCCTCGCCCTTCGGGACCGGGGCGCCGCCTACCGCGGGCACGCCCGTATATGCCACGATCTCACCTGTTGACACCTTGTGGACCCCACCACGCGGGAAAACCGTCATCGGGAGGCTTTTCATGGACGAGAAGGCGATCCTGGAGCGGATCAACGAGTTCATCGACGAGGAGCACGCGCTCCGGCAGGCGCATGAACGCTCCGAGACCACCGGTGAGGACACGAGACGGCGGTTGCGGGAGCTGGAGGTGGCCCTCGACCAGTGCTGGGATCTGCTGCGCCAGCGGCGCGCCAGGATCGACGCGGGGCAGAACCCGGAGGACGCGCACGTGCGCCCGCCCAGCGAGGTCGAGGGCTACCGCCAGTAGCGCCCGCTACGGCACCATCCACGACAGGACGTCCGTGGACTGCAGGCCGGACAGCACGCACATGCCGGCCAGGAACAGCAGGCTCCACAGGACGACGCGGCGGAAGATGTCGCCCTCGCGGCCGTCCAGGCCGACGGCGGCCGCGGCGATCGCGAGGTTCTGCGGGGACACCATCTTCCCGAGGACGCCGCCGGAGCTGTTGGTGGCGGCCATCAGCACGGGCGACAGGTCGGCCTTGTTCGCGGCGGTGATCTGCAGGGCGCCGAACAGGGAGTTCGACGAGGTGTCCGAGCCGGTCACGGCGGTGCCGAGCCAGCCGAGGACCGGGGACAGCACGGCGAAGGCGCCGCCGGCGCCGGCCATCCAGGTGCCGAGCGTGACGGTCTGGCCGGAGGCGTTCATCACGAACGCGAGCGCCAGCACGGCCATCACGGTGACGATCGCCCAGCGGAGCTGGACGAGCGTCGTGCCGTAGGCGCGCAGCGCCCGGCCCGCGCCGACGCGCAGCGCGATCATGGTGAGGAGGCCCGCGACGAGCATCTGGGTTCCGGGCGTGGTGAAGTAGTTGAAGGTGAAGGTGGGCAGCGTCGACGGCTTGCCGGACGCGGCCGTGATGTGCAGGCCGGGCCAGCCGACCGTCTGGGTGGCGCCGTTCAGCCAGTTCTTGACCTGGTCGATCTGGCAGACGACGAACACCGCGATGATGATCGCGTAGGGGGCGTAGGCGCGGACGACGTCGGCGCGCGAGTCGGCCGGGGCCTCGCCGGGGGCGCCGCCGCGCCCGGCGCGGGCGGCGAACTCGGGGGTGGGCTCGTCGGCGGCGCCGCCGGCGATGACCGGGCGGGCCGGGGCGTGCGGGCGGCGCAGCCGGACGACGAGGACGACCGCGGCGGCCGACACCAGCGACGCGACGACGTCGGCGAGCGGCACCGAGATGAAGTTGGCGGTGACGTACTGCGCGGCGCCGAACGCGGCGCCGCAGAACAGCGCGGTCGGCCACGTCTCGCGGACGCCGCGGCGGCCGTCGACGATCAGCACCAGGATCAGCGGGACGAACACGGCGAGGATCGGGGTCTGCCGGCCGACCATGGCGCCGAGCGTGTCGCTGGACTGGCCGGTGACCTTGCCGAGGGTGAGGATCGGCGTGGCCATCGCGCCGAACGCGACGGGCGCGGTGTTGGCGGTGAGCGCGAGGACGGCGGCCTTCAGCGGCTGGAAGCCGAGCGCGATCAGCATCACGGAGGTGACCGCGACCGGGGTGCCGAACCCGGCAAGCGCTTCCAGCAGCGCGCCGAAGGAGAACGCGATGAGGATCGCCTGCAGCCGCTGGTCGTCGCTGACCTGCGCGAACGTCCGGCGCAGCACGTCGAAGTGGCCGGTCGCGACGGTGATGTTGTAGACCCAGAGGGCGTTGATGACGATCCACAGGATCGGGAAGAAGCCGAACGCGGCGCCTTCGCTGCCGGCCAGGAACGCCTGATCGGCCGGCATCCCGTACGTCCAGATCGCCACGGCCAGGGCGACCGCCAGCGCGATCAGGGACGCCAGCCAGGCGCGCATCCGCAGCGCCCCGAGCAGGACGAACAGCACCGCCAGCGGCAGCGCGGCGACCAGCGAACTCCAGCCGAGCGAGTCGGCGACGGGATCGAGGACCTGTCGGTACACGGGATCACCTCGCGGTTAGGAGCGGCCCCCGAGTTGGACCGTCAATACCCCGTGGTGTGTCCCGCCTCACATTGATGGTGAACTTTTCAATCAGTCAGCACCTCCCGGAGGGCTGCCGGCCCGAAGTCAGAGCAGCGGCAGCAGCCGGGCCGGGGTGATCGGCAGGTCGCGGACGCGGACGCCGGTCGCGTGGTGCACGGCGTTCGCGACGGACGCGGCGGCGCCGACGATGCCGATCTCGCCGATGCCCTTGGACCCCATCGGGTTCAGGTGCGGGTCGGCCTCCTCCACCCACGCCGCGTCGATGTCGCGGACGTCCGCGCAGGCCGGGACGTGGTACTGGGCGAGGTCGCGGTTGACGTAGTCGCCGAACCGCGGGTCCATGACGCTCTCCTCCATCAGCGCCATCCCGATGCCCATCGTCATGCCGCCGATGAACTGCGACCGCGCGGTCTTCGGGTTGATGATCCGGCCGGCGGCGAACACGCCGAGCATCCGGCGGACCCGGACCTCGCCGGTGTCGGCGTCCACCTCGACCTCGCTGAACTGCGCGCCGAAGGCGTGCCGGGCGTACGCGTCGCGGCCCTCCAGCTCGGCGGCGGTGTCCGCGGACGCCTCCAGCCCGCCGGGCGGGACGGAGCCGTTCATCTTGCCGCGCAGCGACTCGCACGCGCGGACGACGGCGGTGCCCCAGCTCGCGGTGCCGGCGGAGCCGCCCGCGACGGTCGCCTGCGGCAGCGCGCTGTCGCCGATCTCGACGGTCACCCGGTCGGCGTCGGCCTTGAGCGCCTCGGCGGCGATCAGCGTGAGGGCGGTGCGGGCGCCGGTGCCGATGTCGGCGGCGGCGATCCGGACGGTGAACGTGCCGTCCTCCTCGGCGCGCGCCGTCGCCTTGTTGGGACGCATGTAGGCGGGGTACGTGGACGCGGCGACGCCCATCCCGACGAGCTTGCGGCCCTCCCAGCGGACGCCGGGCGCGGGGTCGCGGTGCTCCCAGCCGAACCGGTCGGCGCCCTCGCGCAGGCACGCGACGAGGTTGCGGGAGCTGAACGGCAGCCCGCTCTCCGGCTCGGTGTCGGTGTCGTTGCGGATCCGCAGCTCGACGGGGTCGACGCCGGCCGCGAACGCCAGCTCGTCCATCGCCGACTCCTGCGCGAACATGCCGGGCGTCTCGCCGGGCGCCCGCATCCACGACGGCGTCGGGACGTCGAGGCGGGCGAGCCGGTGCGAGGTGCGGCGGTTCGCCGCCCGGTACACGACGCGGGTCGGGGTGGCGGTCTGCTCGGCGAACTCGGTGACGGTCGAGGACTGCTCGAACACCTCGTGGACGATCGCGTTCAGCGTGCCGTCGGCGTCGGCGCCGAGCCGGAACCGCTGGATCGTCGGGGTCCGGTAGCCGGTGGTGGCGAACATCTGCTGGCGCGGCACCGCGAACTTCACCGGACGGCCCACCGCGCCCGCCGCCATCGCCGCGAGCACGACGTTGGGGCGCGGCGTGCCCTTGGACCCGAACCCGCCGCCGACGTGCGGGGCGATGACGCGCACGTGCGTCCGGTCGAGGCCGAACACCTGCGCGATCGTCTCCTGCGTCGGCGAGGAGCCCTGCGTGGAGTCGTAGAGCGTGAGGGTGCCGTCGTCGTTCCACTGGGCCGCGGTCGTGTGCGGCTCCATCGGGTTGTTGTGCTCGGCGGGGGTCGTGTACGTCGCGTCCACCCGGACGGCCGAGTTGGTGAACGCCTCCTCCGGGTCGCCCTGCTCGGTGTCGGCGGGGAACACCGGGTTCACCTTGTCGGGCTTGTAGAGGCGCGGGTCGTCCGCGCTGAGCCGCACGTCGAACGGTTCGGACACGTAGTCGACGCGGACGTGCCGCGCCGCCTCCCGCGCGATGTCGAGCGTCTCGGCGATGACGGCGGCGACGAACTGGCCCCGGTACGCGACCGTCCGGGACTGGAACAGCGCCAGCTCCGCGTCCGGCACCTCGTGCAGGTGCGGCGCGTTCTCGCAGGACAGGACGGCCAGGACGCCCGGGATCCGCAGCGCGGCGTCCGCGTGCACCTCCGTGATCTCGCCCTTGGCGATGGTCGACTGCACGGCCGCGGCGTAGGCCGGGTTCTCCAGCGGGTACTCGTAGGCGTAGCGGGCCGCCCCGGTGACCTTCTCGCGGCTCTCCAGCCGGTCGGTCATGACTGCTCCCCCAGCTCGGTCAGCGTCCGGACGATCAGGTTGCGCGCGAGCGGCACCTTGTAGGCGTTGTCGCGCAGCGGCTCGGCGAGGTCCAGCTCGGCCTCGGCGGCGCGCTGGAACTCCTCGCCGATCGCCGGGGCGCCGCGCAGCGCCTCCTCGGCGCGCAGCGCCCGCCACGGCTTGTGCGCGACGCCGCCGAGCGCGATCCGCACGTCCCGGACGGTGCCGCCCTCGACGTCGAGCGCCGCCGCGATCGACACCAGCGCGAACGCGAACGACGCGCGCTCGCGGACCTTGCGGTACCGGGACGGGATGTCCAGCGGCGGCACCTCCACGGCCGTGATGAGGTCGCCGCTCTCCAGGACGGTGTCGCGCTGCGGCTCGTTGCCGGGCAGCCGGTGCAGCTCGCGGAGCGGGATCGTCCGCTCGCCGGCGCGGCCCTGGACGTGGACGGTGGCGTCGAGCGCGGCGAGGGCCACCGCCATGTCGGACGGGTGCGTGGCGACGCAGGCCTCGGAATGGCCGAGGATCGCGAGGTTGTGGTGCTCGCCCTCACGGGCCGGGCAGCCGCTGCCCGGGTTGCGCTTGTTGCACGGTTTGTCGGCGTCCTGGAAGTAGGAGCAGCGCGTGCGCTGCAGCAGGTTGCCGCCGACCGTCGCGAGGTTGCGGATCTGCCCGGACGCCCCCGCCAGCACGGCCTGCGCCAGCATGGGATGGCTCTCGCGGACCGTCCGGTCGGCGGCGAGGTCGCTGTTGCTGACGGCGGCGCCGATGAGCAGGCTCCCGTCGGGCCGCAGCTCGATCTCGCCGTTCGGGAGGCGGGACACGTCGACGAGCCGCGCCGGCTCCTCGACGCCGAGCCTCATCAGGTCGACGAGGTTGGTGCCGCCGCCCAGGTAGAAGGCGCCGTCCTCGTGCAGCCGCAGGGCTTCGTCGGCGCTCGTGGCGCGCTCGTACACGAACGGCCTCATGCCCTGGCCTCTTCCGTCTCGGTCTTGCGCGCCGCCTCCCGGACGGCCTTGACGATGCCCATGTACGC
Organism: Actinomadura sp. NPDC048394; assembly: GCF_040651755.1. Classification (NCBI taxonomy): domain Bacteria; kingdom Bacillati; phylum Actinomycetota; class Actinomycetes; order Streptosporangiales; family Thermomonosporaceae; genus Actinomadura; species Actinomadura sp. NPDC048394. The sequence continues at coordinate 96,598 of NZ_JBEZJL010000014.1, forward strand.
GCCGCACCGGCACAGGTTGCCGCTCATGCGCTCGCGTATCTCGTCGTCGTCGAGGACGGGGTCGGCGCTGAGGTCCTCGGTCACCGCGCTGGGCCAGCCCCGGTCCGCCTCGTCGAGGACGGCCGTCGCCGAGCAGAGCTGCCCGGGCGTGCAGTACCCGCACTGGAACCCGTCCTGCTCGATGAACGCCTCCTGGAGCGCGCTGAGCCGGCCGTCCCGCGCGAGCCCCTCGACGGTGACGACCTCCGCGCCGTCGTGCGCGACGGCGAGGGCCAGGCACGCGTTCGCCCGGCGGCCGTCCAGCAGGACGGTGCACGCCCCGCACTGCCCGTGGTCGCAGCCCTTCTTCGAGCCGGTCAGCCCGAGATCCTCGCGCAGGGTGTCCAGCAGCGACGCGCGCGTGTCGACGCGCAGCCGGTGCTCGGTCCCGTTCACGACCAGCGTGATCTCGGTGTGTACCGGGGTGACTTCGCTGTCCATGCCCGGGGGCCTACCCCGGATCCGCGCAGGCAGTCGCGGCGGTCAGGGGGTCCAGCGACGCTGTCCGGCGTCCTTCTCGTACGGCTGCGGATCGGGATAGGTGAGCAGCTCGAAGGTGCTGCCCCACGGCGTCCGCGCGTACTGGAAGCGGTTGCGGTCGCCGGCCTCGGGGCCGGGCAGCCGCTGCGGCTCGCCGAGCAGGACCCCGCCGGCGTCCGCCACGCCGCGCGCCGCCTCGTCCAGATCGTCCACGTAGAAGGCGACGTGCTGCCAGCCGAAGTCGCTCGGCAGCGCCGGCGGGCGGCGCTCGGTGCCGCGGAACTCGAACAGCTCCAGGCCCGGGCCGTTCGGCAGCCGCAGCATCCGCATCGCGACCTCCTCGGTGCCCGCCGGCACGCCGAGGCGCCGCTCGGTCTCCGGCCCGGCGACCGGCCCGTCCTCCCTGCGCAGCGTGTCGTACAGCGGCCGCGCCCCCAGCACGGCGCCGAAGAACGCGGTGGCCGCCTCCAGGTCCGGGACGGTCACCCCGACATGATCGATCCCCCTCACGCTCATACCGCTCGAAATGCCCCGCCCCACCAGGCCCAACCCGTGGCGGCGGTCACGTGATCAGCGGCGTCGGCGGGGACGCAGCCGGTACAGCCGGTACCAGGCCAGCAGGGAGAACAGCACGCCGAGACCCGCCGCGATGCCGAGGTCCATCCCCCAGGCGGTCACCGTGTGCTTCCACGCCGGGTCGGCGGCGCCCGCGTGCGGCATGATCGAGTCGAGGTCGATGGTCGCCGCGGCCGCGCCGAACCCCCAGCGGGACGGCGACAGCCACGCCAGCTGCTCCAGCCCCGGCTTGCCCGCCAGCCGCACCAGCCCGCCGGACAGCACCAGCTGCCCCATCGACAGCACGATCAGCAGCGGCAGCGTCTTCTCCGAGCTGTTCACCGACGACGACACCAGCAGCCCCAGCGTCATCGACACCACGCCGAGCAGCGCCATCGCCAGCATCAGCTCCGGCAGCACCGGCGCGAACGTCCCGGAGGACGGCAGCTTCACCCCGATCGTCCCGATCAGTGCCAGCACCACCGCCTGCAGCGCCGTGATCACCCCGAGCACCAGCAGCTTCGACATCAGGTACACGCCCGCCGACAGCCCCGCCGCGCGCTCCCGGCTGTAGATCGTCCGCTCCTTGACCAGCTCCCGGACGGCGTTGCCGGTGCCCGCGAAGCACGCCGCGAACGCCAGCACCATCAGCTTGGACGCGGCGTCGGTGTTCGGCGACGGCCCCGTCAGCCCCTTCGGCGCCGGGATCGCGGCGCTCAGCCCGCCGAGGATCAGCGGCATCACCCCGAGCAGCACCAGGTAGCTGCGGTCGGACGCGATCACCGCGAGGTAGCGCCGGCACAACGTGCTGAGCTGCGCGAACCGGGACTGCTGCCGCGGCGGCGGCGCGGGCACCGACGTGTCGGCCTGCACGGCGCCGCCCTGCCGCCCGCTCTCCACGTACCGGGCGTGCCGCGGCGAGGCGCGGAACTCGGTCGCCCAGTCCCGGCCCGGCTCCCGGTCGAACGCCTGGAACACCTCCGCCCACGACTTCTTCCCGAAGTGCTCCAGCCCCTCGGCGGGCGGCCCGTAGTAGGCGAGGCGCCCGCCCGGGACCAGCACGAGCAGCCGGTCGCAGGCGTCCAGGTTCGCGACGCTGTGCGTGACGACGATGACCGTCCGGCCGTCGTGCGCCAGCTCCGCCAGCATCTCCATGACCGTCTTGTCCAGGCCCGGGTCGAGGCCGGACGTCGGCTCGTCCAGGAACAGCAGCGACGGCTTGGTCAGCAGCTCCAGCGCGACGCTGACCCGCTTGCGCTGCCCGCCCGACAGCCGGTCGATGCGGGTCGAGGCGTGCGCGGTCAGGCCCAGCTCGCCGAGCACCTCGTCCACCCGCTGCTCGCGCTCCCGTTTGCGGGTGTCGCCGGGGAACCGCAGCTCGGCTGCGAACAGCAGCGCCTGGCGGGTGTCGAGCTGGGTGTGCAGGATGTCCTCCTGCGGGACGAGCCCGATGCGGTGCCGCAGCTCGTCGTAGTCGGCGTACAGGTCGCGGCCGTCGTAGCGGACGGTGCCCTCCGTCGCCGGGCGCGTGCCGGTGACCGCGCCGAGCAGCGTCGACTTGCCCGCGCCGGACGGCCCGATCACCCCGACCAGCGACCGCTCCGGGATCGGGAACCCGACCCCGTCGAGGATCACCTTGCCCTCGGGTGTCCGGACGATCAGGTCCTCCACCGACAGCGACACGTCGCCGGTGTCGACGTACTCCCGCAGCTCCTCGCCGACCAGCTGGAACGTCGCGTGCCCGATGCCGAGCAGGTCGCTCTCGGTGAACTCCGCCGACTCGACCCGGGTGCCGTTGACGTAGGTGCCGTTGTGGCTGCCGAGGTCGACGATCCGGTGCCGTCCCGGGCCGAGGCTGCGCAGCTCCGCGTGGTGCCGCGACACCACCAGGTCCGGGACGACGATGTCGTTGTCGGCGGCGCGGCCGATCCGCAGCGTCTTCGGCGCGACCCGGATGATCTGGCTCGGGTGCCGGTCGACGCTCGGCCGGAACGCCGCGGCCGGTTCCGGCCGCGGCGGCGGCACCGTGCGGGGCAGCGGCGGGCGCTGCGGGACCGGCGGCGCCGTGCCCGACGGCGGCCGCGGGCTCCCCGGCGCGTTCCCCGGCCCGCGGCCGGGCGGCGCCGGCGACTGGACGGGCGGCGCCCCGCGCCCGGCGGGCGGCGGGTACACCTGGCGGCGGCTCGGCGGCGGGCTCTCCGGGAAGCAGGCCAGGCTCTCGCCCTCGGTGGAGTGCCCGAGCAGGAACTCCCGGTGCCCGCCGATCTCCATCCGCTCGATGCGTCCGCCCTGGCAGAACGTGCCGTTGCTGCTGCCGACGTCCTCGATCAGCCAGCCGTCCGGGCCCGTCCGCAGCACCGCGTGCCACCAGGACACGCGCGGGTCCGCCAGCGCGATGTCGGACGCGGGGTCGCGGCCGATGCGGTAGGAGCCCCCGGGACGCAGCCGGTGCACCCGGTCCCGCGTGCGGACGACGAGAACGGGCGCGGCGAGCGATTCGGCGGAAGGACCGGCCGTCATGCGGGGAGTGTAAGTCCTCGCCCCGGAAATGTCGCGGCCCGTTTTCCGGACCCGGTACCGGCGGGACACCGGTCCCATTGACACGGCCCGGGCGACGGAATTGAGTGAGCGCCATGGCGAATCCGCCGGGCGCGGCTGCCGTCACCCGTGTCGAACGCCTTCCGCGGCGCGGGCGGCCACGGTGGCTGACCGTCCTGATCTGCGCCGTTCTGCTGATCGCGCTGCTCCTCGTGGCGGCGGACCGCGGCGGCGTGGTGTTCGCGCAGCACGAGATGGCCGTGCAGATCAAAAAGGAGGGATTCCCGGCGACGCCGAAAGTGACGATCAAGGGATTCCCGTTCCTCACCCAGGTCGTGTCCCGTCACTTCGGCGATGTGCGGCTCGAGGCGAGCAGAATAACCGAGGGCCCCTTGCGCATCACGAACCTCAAAGTGCGCGCGCGGGACGTCCGGGTCGATTCGGGATTCAGCAGCGGGACGCTCGGCACCGTGGACGGCACGGCGTTCGTCAGCTTCAAGGACCTCGCGAGCGCGAGCGACAACCCCGACCTCGTGCTGACCGCCGCCGGGAAGAACCTCGTCAAGGCCAAGATGGACCTCGGCATCACCGAGGCCACCGCGACCGCGACCGTCACCAAGCAGGGCAACAGCATCGTCGTGAAGACGCAGTCGATCGAGGGCTTCTCGCGCTCGGACATCGGCGACGACCTCGACTTCACCGTCCCCGTGAGCGGCCTGCCGATGGGCCTGTCGTTCCAGAGCGTCACGGTCTCGTCGAACGGCGTGGGCCTCCACGTGGTCGGCCGCAACGTGAAGTTCAGCGACTCCTGACCCGCAGGAAGGGCGGCCGGCCGTCAGAGGAGGGCGACGGCGGCGTCGACGGCGGCGCGGACGTCGCCGTCCGGCGGGTAGAGCAGGGAACGGCCGGCGACCAGGCCCCGCACGCCGGGCAGCCGCAGCGCGCGGCGCCACCCGTCCAGGACCGCGCGCGGGTCGTCGCCGATGTCGCCGCCGAGCAGCAGCAGCGGCAGCGTCGTCGCCGCCACGACCCGCTCCATCCCCGGCACGACCGGCACCTTCAGCCACGTGTACGCCGACGTGGCGCCGAGCCCGGACGCGACCGACACCGCGCGGATCATCGCCTCCGGCGTCAGCAGGTTGCGGACGCGACCGTCGACGCGGTGCGCGACGAACGGCTCCACCATCGCCATCAGCCGGTGCCCCGCCAGGCCCGTGACCGCGCGCCCGCACGCCTCCAGCGTCCGCGCCGTCGCCGGGTCGCCGTCGTCGATCCGCAGCAGCATCTTGCCGCCGTCCAGCCGGGACGCCGCGACCGCGTCCGCGTCGTAGGCGGTGAACCGGTCGTCGATCTCGAACGCCGTCCCGGCGAGCCCGCCCCGGTTCATCGAGCCGATCGCGAGCTTGCCGTCGAGGACGCCCAGCAGCGTCAGGTCCTCGATGACGTCGGGCGTGCCGAGCACGCCGTCGACGCCGGGGCGCTCCAGCGCCGTGCAGAGCCGCTCCAGCAGGTCGCGCCGGTCGGCCATCGCGACCGGGTCGCCGCCCGCCGCGAGCGCGCCGCGGGCCGGATGGTCCGCCGCGATGATCACCGGACGGTCCGGCAGGGCCGGGAGCCGCACCCGGCGCGCCGCCGCCTCGGCGACCGCCTCCGGCCGCGCGGCCCGCACCTCCGTCAGCTCGCCGATGCGCACTCCGCCGAGTCTGCTGACGATCACGGCGCGCTGTCAATCGGGGACCGCGCGGCGCTCAGCCGGAGTCGGTGATGATCTCCGCGACCTGCCGGGCCGTCTCCGTCGGCAGCGGCGCGGGCAGCCCCTTCCACTTGCGCGACGCCGCCACCGCGGCGGCGCCCGCGCCGCCCCCGTACGCCAGCGCCGCGACGAACGACGCCAGCTCCGGCGGCAGCTTCTTCTCCAGCAGCAGCACGTTCATCCGGTACGTCGCCGCGGTCGCGAGGACGCCGAGCGTCCCCGCGAGCGCGCCGAACCGCAGCGCGGGCACGCGCTTGCGCGCCTTGGTCAGCATCTCCTGGTGCGCGGCGTCGATCACCTGCCGGACGAGCGCCAGGTTCTGCTCCACCGGATCGTCCTCGATCTTCGCCGCGGCTCGCGACTTTGCCATGACCCCGGCTTACCCGTTGCGTTGCGAAGGATTCCGGGGAGCAAACTATCACTGTAAGTAACTTTATGCGTGCTGTAAGTTGCGGAGCGTCCCCGAGCAGGAAGGCGTGTCCGGACGATGCAACCGTTCGAGCTGCCCGACTTCTACGTCCCGTACCCGGCCCGGCTGAACCCGCATCTGCAACGGGCGCGCGCGCACAGCACCGCCTGGGCCCGCGAGATGGGCATGCTCGACGACGCCCGCGACCCCGGCACCCCCGACATCTGGGACGAGGCCGCGCTCGACGCCATGGACTACGCCCTCCTGTGCGCCTACACCCACCCCGACTGCGACGGCGCCGAACTCGACCTCGTCACCGACTGGTACGTCTGGGTCTTCTACTTCGACGACCACTTCCTCGAGGTGTTCAAGAAGCCGCAGGACCAGGCCGGCGCCCGCGCCTACCTCGACCGGCTCCCCGCCTTCATGTCGCTCGACCCGCCCGAGCCGGAGAACGCCGTCGAGCGCGGCCTCATCGACCTGTGGGCCCGCACCGTCCCCGCCCGGTCCGTCGCCTGGCGGTGCCGGTTCGCCGAGAGCACCGGCGCGCTGCTGCGCGAGTCGCTGTGGGAGCTGTCCAACATCAGCACGGGACGCGTCCCGAACCCCGTCGAGTACGTCCAGATGCGCCGCAAGGTCGGCGGCGCCCCCTGGTCGGCGGACCTCGTCGAGCACGCCGCCGGCGTGGAGGTCCCCGCCCGCGTCGTCGGCACCCGCCCGCTGCGGGTGCTGAAGGACGCCTTCGCCGACGGCGTCCACCTGCGCAACGACATCTTCTCCTACCAGCGCGAGACGGAGCGCGAAGGCGAGATCAACAACTGCGTCCTGGTCGTCGAGCACTTCCTCGGCGTCGGCGCGCAGCAGGCCGCCGACACCGTCAACGACCTGCTGACCTCGCGGCTGCGCCAGTTCGAGAACACCGCCCTCACCGAACTGCCCCCGCTCTACGAGGAGCACGCGCTCACCCCCGCCGAAAGGGCCGCCGTCACCGCCTACGCCAAGGGCCTCCAGGACTGGCAGTCCGGCGGCCACGAATGGCACCTGCGGTCGAGCCGCTACATGAACGAGAAGTCCCGCGGAACGTCGGCCTCGCGCGTCCCCGCCCTCCTCAAGTCGGTCCGGCTCAGCCGCCCTCACGTCCCGTTCCAGAAGGTCGGGCCGACGCCCCTCCCGGAATTCGACCTGCCGTACGAGGCCCGCGTGAACCCGCACCGGGAAAGGGCCCGCGAGAACGTCCTCGCGTGGTGCGCCGCCATGGGCATGCTCGGCCCGCTCCCCCGGCATCCCGCCCCGCTCTGGACGGCCGAGAAGCTCGCCGGTTTCGACTTCGCGGTCTGCGCGGCGTCCCTCGCCCCCGACTCGCCGCCCGAGTCCCTGGATCTCGCCACCCAGTGGCTGGCCTGGGGCACCTTCGGCGACGACTACTTCCCCGCCGTCTTCAACCGCGACCGCGACCTCGCGGGCGCGAAGCGGTTCCGCGCCCGCATCCCCGGCTTCATGCCGCTGGACTGCGGGCCGACGCCCGTCCCGGAGAACCCGTTCGAGACCGGCCTCGCCGATTTGTGGCACCGCACCGCGTCGCCCATGTCCCGCACGGGCCGCTGCGAATTCCGCGCCACCATTGACGACATGGTCGAAAGCTGGCTGTGGGAACTGCACAACCACGTCCAGTCCCGCATCCCCGACCCCGTCGACTACATCGAGATGCGCCGCCGCACCTTCGGCTCCGAGCTCACCATGGCGCTGTCCCGCATCGGCCTTTCCCGCGAGATCCCCGCCGAGGTCTTCGCGACCCGCACCCTCCAGGAACTCGACGCGTCCGCGATGGACTGCGCCTGCCTCCTCAACGACGTCTTCTCCTACCAGAAGGAGATCGAGTACGAGGGCGAGCTGAACAACGGCGTCCTCGCCGTGCAGCATTTCCTCGACTGCGGCCGCGACCAAGCCGTCCCCATCGTCAGCGACCTCATTTCGTCGCGCCGCCGCCAGTTCGAGCAGCTCGCCGCCGAACTGCCCGCGCTGGCCGCCGACCTGGGCCTCGACGACGCGGCCCGCACCGCCCTCGACGCCTACGTCACCGAACTCCGCGACTGGATGGCCGGCATCCTCAAATGGCACCACGAAACGACCCGCTACAACGAACGCACCCCCACCCGCCCGCTAGGGGGCTCCGCCTTCTGTCTCTTCGAGACGACCACCGGCTGACCCGCCCCCCCGCACACGGATCGCCCTCTCCAACCTCCGCCTAGCCCTCCGCCGGCGCCGCTCCTGAGGCAGGGTCACGAACACGATCAGCACCAGGATCACGAGCAGCGCCCCCAGCTGGAACGCTTTCAGCTAGAGACCCGCCGTGATCACCGCGGGCAGGAGGACCAGGACCGCGGGCCACCACCGGCGCGTCCGCTCCCAGGCCGCCCTCCGGCTCTCGATGAGCGCGAGGAGCGGCCCGTGCAACGCCGGGTCGTCCGGGAGTTCCCCGGTGCGGAACGCGGCGGCCATGGAGACCCGCGCCTCCCGGGGACGCCTGCCGACGACCCGGCGCTCCCACCCTCTGCCGGCCCCCGCGACGGCGGTCAGCATGGCCGCGAAGACGCAGCCCACCAGCGCGAGATCAAGCGACTTCCGCAGGGACTCGCCCGCGGCGAGGGCGATCACCCCGAAGTACGCCGACAGTGAGAAGGCGGTCGTCAACGCGTACACCCACAGTGGGCTCGCCGTATAGCGGTCTCTCCAGTTCGGCACAGCACCACGATCAGGCATCGGAGGCCTGGGTGTTCGGGAGTGACCGGAGGCGGTCGAGGGTGTTGTCAGGTGGTTTCGGGGGCGGGGGTGGTGGCTTTGGTGCGGGTTATGGTGCGGGTGAGGAGGGCGCGGGCTTCGGCTATCTCGGCGGCGCGGCGGTCCAGTTCTTCGAGGCGCTCGTGCAGCACCTCCAGGGTGCCGGGGCAGGGGCGCAGCGCGTCGACGCCGGCGGCGCAGGGCAGGAGGCGCGCGATCGACCGGGTGGGCAGGCCGGCGGCGAGGAACGCGCGGATCCGGGCCACCGTCAGCTCGGCGTCGTCGCCGTACTCGCGGTAGCCGTTGGCGCGGCGCCGCGACTCCAGCAGGCCCTGGTCCTCGTAGTAGCGGATCAGCCGCTCGCTCACCCCGGTGCGCCGGGCCAGCTCTCCGATCAGCACGGACGACCTCCTCGTCTTGACCTTCCAACGGTGTCAAGGGCCGACAGTGGGGCCCTATTCCGCACGGGAGGAAAAGATGATCATCGATGCGCACGGGCACGTCCACGATCCGGTGGAGGACCACATCGCCCTGCTGGACGAGGCCGGCGCCGGGCGGGCGGTGCTGTTCGCGACGCGCCCGCATCCCGAGCGGGCCGCCGACCTGGCGTCGCTGCAGAGGGAGATGGACGTCCTGAGCAGGAGCCTCGGCGGGCAGGCGAACGCGCTGGGGTCGTACGAGGTCGCGTGGGCGGAGCACGCCGCCGCCCTCGCGGCGTACCCGGACCGCTTCATCGGGTTCCTGTCGGTCCCGCTCGACATGAGCGGCGAGGAGATCGCCGCGATGGTGGAACGGGACGTGGCGGCGGCCGGCCTGCACGGCATCGGCGAGCTGACGCCGCCGCCGGGACGGGCGGCGCTCGTCGAGCCGGTGCTGCGGGCCGCCCGCGACCATCGCCTGCCCGTCGTGGTGCACGGCTCGGCGCCGACGACGGCGGACGACCTGGAGACGCTCGCGGGGCTCGCCTGCCGGTACCCGGGCGTCCCGCTGGTCGTGAGCCAGCTCGGCGGGGCGCACTGGATGCGCGCGATCGAGCTCGTCCGCGACACGCCGAACATGTACCTGGAGCTGTCCACGGCGCCCATCGTCTTCGCGGTGCGGGTGGCGATCGCGGAGATCCCCGACCGCACCCTGTTCGGCTCGGACGCCCCCTACGGCGACCCCGTGCTCGCGCGCATGACCGTCGAGCGCGTCACGCCGCCCGGCGAGACCCGCGACCGGGTCCTCGGCGGCACCCTCGCCGAGCTGCTCGGCCTCTGAGCCGGGAGCCGGTTGGGCGGCGACCCCGAGGGTAGGGCGTGACCTGCGAAGACACGGTGAGGCGCGAGTCATCCGGGGGGCGCCGTGCGGCGACGATGGCGGCAGCGCGCGCGGACGGCGCGCTGGCCGGCGGGGGCGGGCATCGCGGCCTGGCGCTGGCTCCGGACGGCCCGCACCGCGAAGCGGGAACGGCTCCGGACGGAGCCGGGCTTCGACCCCGCGCGGATCCCGCCGCGCGGCGGAGACCGCATCCAGGGGCTGCGGCAAGGGGTCGGGCCCGTCTACCAGCGCCGCTACACGGTCCGGATCGAGGGCGGCGACCTGGACGCGTCCGGGCTGATGGAACGGCTGCGCGCGGACGTCAACGCCGCGTCGCCGGTCGAGTTCGCGGTCTTCGACAAGATCTCCGGGGCCTCGCCCCGGCTCGACCTCGGGGACGAGTACGACGTCCACATGCCGGGGCCGTGGAACTGCCCGGTGCGGGTGGTGGAGCGCACGCCGCGGTCGTTCCGGCTCGCGACGCTGAGCGGGCACGTCGAGGCCGGCGAGATCGAGTTCCGGGCGCGCGACGCCGAGGACGGCGGGCTGTGGTTCACCATCGAGTCGTGGACGCGGAGCGGCGACCGGCTGGCGGACGTCCTCTACGACCGGGTCGGCATGGCGAAGGAGATGCAGCTCCACATGTGGACCCATTTCTGCCGCCGGGTGGCCGAGATGGCCGGGGGCCGGACGGCGGGGGACGTCGAAGTCCTCACCGAGCGCACCGAGATCGCCGGGGACTCCCGGGTCGACGGGCGCCACCTGGCCCGGCCGGCGGCCGCCGCGCTCGCCCGGACGTTCACGGCGCTGGCGAAGGCGCGCGGGGGCCGGCCGCTGCATCCGCGCGGGGTCGTCCTCGACGCCGTCCTGCGGTTGTCCGGCACCTCGCGCTTCTGGGGCGTACCGCTGCTGGACGACGCGGTGGAGCTGCGGGGCCTGGCGCGCCTGTCGCGGTCGATCGGCCTGCCGGCGCCGTACCCCGACGTCCTCGGGCTGGCGTTGCGGTGGCGGCAGCCCTCGGAGGACGGCGACCCGGCGACCGCCGAGCTGCTGCTCGCCACGACGGGCCACGGGCGGGCCGGCCGCCACCTGCTCCGTCCGGCGAACCACTGGGGGCCGGGCTTCTACGGTTCGCTGCTGCCGTACACGGCGGGCGACCGGTACGTCCTGCTGGGCGCGTTCGCCCGGCGCGCCGTCCCGGCGGACCCGGCGGCGCTGGCCCGTGCCGCCGGGGAGGGCCCGATCACGCTGGATCTGGTCGTGGCCACGGGCCTCGGGCCTTGGGAGCGGTTCGGGGAGTTGGTCCTGACCGGGCCCGCGCGCACCGACGACCGGGAGCCGGTGCGTTTCAACCCGGTGCGGCACCCGATCCCGGGGCTGCGGCCCGCCGGTCCCCTCCAGCAGGTGCGGGGGCGCGCCTATGACGCCGTCCACGACATCGACGGTGGCGCGGGCGTGAGGAAGACGGGCCGCCGGAAGGACACCGCCCGGCGCAGAGGCCCGCGCGCACACCGCCGGCTCCAGCGGCGCTACGAGGGGCTGCGGGACCGGACGGTGAACTTCGAGCCCCGGGAACGGCCGGAGAACGCCGGGCCCGCCGGCTGGCACATCGACGATCACCGCCGGCCGCTCCCGCCGGAGCGCCCCGGTCCGCCGGAGCCGGACGGGAGCTGGGAGATCGCGCGGCGCCTCGTCCGGGACTACGAGTTCGCCGATCCGCGGATCATCCGCAGCGCCTACCGGACGGGCGCGCCCGAGCCCGGCGCCGACATGCTGCTGGAGGCGAGGTTCTTCGGGCTGCGCTTCCACCTCGGCGTCCGGGTCGGCGACGTCGTCGACGCGGTCGTCGAGGAGGACGGCCGGCAGGTGCGCGTGTGGGGCTGGAACTACCGGACGCTCGAAGGGCACCTGGAGCGCGGCCAGATGGACCAGGAGGTGCGCAAGTGGCTCGACACCGGGGAGGTCGAGTTCCGCCTGCGCGCCTTCTCGCACCGCGCCGCGATCCGCGACCCGTTCGTCCGCCTCGGCTTCGTCCTGTTCGGCCGGGCCACCCAGCTCAAGTACCAGCGGCGGGCGTGCCGCCGCATGTCGGACCTCACCCGGGCGGCCCTCGCCGCGCGGGGGCGCGCGCGGACCGCGGACGCCGGCGTCAGCCGGTGAGGGAGTCGCGGACGGTCATCAGCGCGAAGCCCAGCAGGTTCTGGCCCTGCCATTCGGCGGGGTTCTGCGCCCGCGGGTCGTCGGCGGCGAGGCCGATCCCCCAGACGCGGTCGAGGGGGCTGGCCTCCACGAGGACGCGGTTGCGGGTCCCGGCGAGGAAGTCGCGCAGCTCGGCGTTCTGCGCGAACTTCGCCCGGTTCCCGGCGACGACGATGGACGTACGGCGGGCCACCCAGGCGTCCTCGTCGAAGCCGCGGACGCGGCGGCCGAGGTCCTTGGCGGCGCCCGGGTGGGGCGCCGCGATGACGGCGGCGGCCGTTTCCTCGTCGGAGAACAGGCGGGCCTTCTCCGCCATCATGTAATGCTCCGCCGTGGCATACGTCACTCCGCCGACGGTGAAAGGCGACGGCCACCATTGGCTGAGGTAGCCGGGACCGGGCGTCCGGTGGCCCCAGAAGAACAGGTACTTCGGCGGCGCGCCCTCGTCGTGGAGGCGGATGAGCTGCTGGACGTCCATGCCGACGATGGTGGCAGGGCCCGGCCCCGGGCGCCATCCGGTTCCGGGCGGGCGGAATGCGGCACCGGGGCGGAGCGTTATGCGGGTGCAGGCCTCGCGGTCTAGACCATTTTGCTAAACCAGGTGGGTCATCGGGGAAGATCTCCTTATTTCGGTCGGCCCGGATGCCGAGAATCGCGGGCCGTCGTCAACGGGAGGACAGCAGTAGAAATGGACAACGCCCTGGCGAACCCTCGTCGCACCCGGATCAACTCGTGGCCGGAGCGGCGCCCGGCGGACACCGACTCCGAGCGCCCCCTGGACGCGGAGACGGGCGCCCCGGAGGACGACCTCGCCGCACGTTGACCGGCCGGTTTCGGCCGCGACCAGGACCCGCCCGGCGTTCCGGGCGGGTCCTGCTCTTTTCACCTGCTCACACGCATGATCGTTAACTGGTGGAGAGACGTCATCCGCCATCGGGCGTACATTACCTCCGCTGAAGTGCGGTCCCTCGTCAATCGCCTGCCGTTGACGCTTTACCCCGTCTTTGCCATCGGCTGATGGACTCCGGCCATCGGACCGGAGCTCACACGGGGAGATCACTGAGCCATGTCCTCCGCTGCTTCGCCCATCGGGGCCCGGCGCACGGATTCATCCGCCTACGACGTCGCCGTCATCGGGCTCGGCTACGTCGGGCTGCCCACCGCCCTCGCCTTCCACGCCGCCGGGCTGCGGGTGCTCGGCGTCGACCGGGACCCCGGGCGGCTGGAGGCCATCCGCGCCGGCCGCGTGGACCTGCTGGACAGCGACCACCGCCGGCTGCGGGCGGCGCGCGACGGCCTCGCAGTGACCGCCGACCCGGCCGACGCGGCCCGCGCCGACGCTCTGATCATCTGCGTGCCGACGCCCGTCGACCGGCACCTCGTCCCCGACCTCGGCGCCCTGACGGAGGCGTGCGCCACGGCCGCCGCGCACGCGCGGGCCGGGCAGACCATCGTGCTCACCTCGACCAGCTACGTCGGGTCGACGCGGGAGCTGCTCGTGCGGCCGCTGTCGGCGCGCGGCCTCCGGGTGGGGACGGACGTCTTCGTCGCGTTCAGCCCGGAGCGCATCGACCCGGGCAACGACCGGCACCCGCACGAGGACGTGCCGCGGGTGGTCGGGGGCGTGACGCCGCGCTGCGCGGCGCGGGCCATGGCGCTGCTCGGCCGGTACGCGGGCGACCTGCACGGCGTCTCGTCGGCGGAGGCGGCCGAGATGACCAAACTGCTGGAGAACACGTTCCGGGCGGTCAACATCGCGCTGGTCAACGAGTTCGCGGACGCGAGCCGGCTGCTGGAGCTGGACGTGATGGAGGTCATCGAGGCGGCCGCGACGAAGCCGTACGGCTTCATGCCGTTCTTCCCCGGCCCCGGGGCCGGCGGGCACTGCATCCCCTGCGACCCGCACTACCTGCTGTGGCAGCTGAAGCGGGACCGGCTGCACACGCCGCTGGTGTCGGCGGCGATGAACGCGATCGCGATGCGGCCCGGGCAGGTGGTGGAGCGGGCCCGGCAGGTCTTATCGGACCAGGGACGCGGCCTGTCCGGCGCGGACGTGCTGGTCCTCGGCGTCGCGTACAAGCCGGACGTCGAGGACCTGCGCGAGTCGCCCGCCTTGGAGATCATCGACGGGCTGCTGGCGGCGGGCGCCGCCGTCCGCTACCACGACCCGCGCGTCCCCGAGCTGGTCACCGAGGGCGGGACGAAGCTGGCGAGCGCCGAGCCCGGCCCCGCCGACCTGGTGATCGCGCACACCCCGCACCAGGGCCTGGACCTGGGCTGGCTGCGCGCGGACCAGCTGCTGCTGGACGCGACGTACCGCTTCTCCGGTCCGGCCCGGCGCGTGGCGCTGTGAGCCGTCACCGCGGGTCGCCGGTCCCCTTCGGCGGCCTGCCCTGGCGGGCCCGCCTGGTCTCGCTCGGGGCCCTCGCCGGCGTCGCCGTGATCTGCGGCGTCATCGTCTGGCACGTCGGGGTGAAGGTCGCGTACATGCGCGGCGACCTGCTCCTCCCCACCTACACGGTGCTGGTCAGCAGCTACGTGATCAGCCGGTTCGTGCTCGCGGCGTTCTACCGGCCGCCGCGGGACGCGGGCATCGCCCCGTCCGTCGCGATCGTGGTGCCCGCCTACAACGAGGGCGAGGCCGTCGCCCGGACGATCCACTCCTGCCTCGGGCTGGACTACCCGGCCGGCAAGCTGGAGATCGTCGTGGTGAACGACGGGTCCACCGACGACACCTGGGACCACATGCGGGAGGCCGCCGCGCGCTACCCGAAGGGCCGGGTCCGCTGCGTCGACCTCGGCGCCAACAAGGGCAAGCGCGCGGCGATGGCGGCCGGGATCCGGGCGACGTCCGCGGAGATCCTGGTGTTCGTCGACTCCGACTCGATGCCGGCGCCCGGCTCCGTCCGGCTGCTCGTGCAGGGGTTCGCGGACCCGAAGGTCGGCGCGATCTCCGGCCTCACCTACGTCCGCAACGCCGAGAGCAACGTGCTGACGCGGATGCAGGCGGCCCGGTACTACGTGTCGTTCCAGCTGCTCAAGAGCGCCGAGTCGGTGCTGGGCGCGGTCACCTGCTGCTCGGGCTGCTTCGCCGCGTACCGGCGGGCGGCGATCGCGCCGCTGCTGGACGCCTGGGAGCACCAGCGGTTCCTCGGCGTCGAGTGCACCTACGGCGACGACCGCGCGCTCACCAACCGGGTCATCAAGTCCGGCTGGACGACCCGCTACGACGCCCGTGCGGAGGCGTGGACGGACGCCCCCGACCGGTACCGCAAGTTCTTCCGGCAGCAGCTGCGGTGGAAGAAGTCGTGGAGCCGGGAGGGGCCGCTGCTGCTCGCGCACGTGTGGCGGAGCCGGGCGCGGGCGCTGCCGTCCATCGCCGTCCAGACCATCGCGGGCCTGCTCAGCCCGATCGTGGTGCTGTACAGCCTGGCGGTCCCGCTCGCGGGCGGCCGCTTCCCGATGATCTACTTCCTCGGCCTGTACCTGGTGTCGATGGGGTACGCGCTGACGTACCGGATGCTGCGCGACGACGGCATGTGGATCTACGCGTTCGTCGGGACGTTCTTCTACGTCGCGTTCTCCCCGCAGCTGCTGTGGGCGGTGGCGCGGATCCGGGACGGGAAGTGGGGTACGCGGGACGCGTCGCCGCCCCCGTCGGCGCCGCGCCCGATCCACGTCTACAGCGCGGCGGCGAGCGATGGCTGACCGGGAGGAGCCCGCGCCCTGGGAACGGCCGCCGCCCGGCCGGTCCACCCGGGCCTTCCGGGCGTTCACCGGCCTGGTGTTCCTGTGCGCGCTGGCCCTCGCGCTCACGACGTGGGTGACGCTGAGCCGGCCGTTCGACCCGGGGCAGAAGGCGGCTCCCGCCGTCCGGCTGGACCCGGCGGCGGCCCGGACGGCGGCGGGCCTCCCCCGGTACCCGGGGTCGGTGCTCGTCCTGACCTACCACGGGGTGTCCGACACCGACCACTCCGGCAGCACGCTGACGCGCCGGCTGTTCGGCGAGCACATGGCGGCGCTCGCGGCGGCCGGGTTCCGGACCGTCCGGCTGCGGGACGTGGAGGACCTGCTCGCGCACCGGACGGTCCGCCTCCCGCGGCGCGCCCTGCTCATCACCTTCGACGACGGGCAGCTCACCGACTGGACGACCGCCGACCCGGTGCTGAAGGCGCACGGCTTCACCGCGGCCGGGTTCCTCACCACCGGCAAGATCGTCCAGCCGGGGACGCCGTCGTACTACCTGTCCACCCGGCAGGTCCGCGACCTCGCCGCGACCGGGCGCTGGGAGTTCGGCTCGCACAGCGACGACCTGCACGACCTCGCCCGCGTGCCGGGCGACGTCGCGCCGCCGATGCCGAACCTGGTCCAGGTCCGCGGCCGGACCGAGACGCTCGGGCACTGGCGCGCCCGGATCCGCTCCGACCTGGACCGCAGCCAGCGGTTCTTCGAGCGGACGCTCGGCCGCCGCGCCACCGCGTTCGCCTACCCGTTCGGCGCGCCGGGCGGGACCGGCAACGACCCGCGGATCGCGGCGGAGCTGCCCGTGCTGATCCGGCACGCCGGGTTCAGCGAGGCGTTCACCGGCGAGAACGTCCCGACCGACCACGTGGACGCGCTCACCGCCGGATCGCCGCGCTGGACGCTCGGCCGGATCGGCGTCCGCTCCACCACGTCGGTCGCGGACCTGCTGGAGATGATCCGCGCCGCCGTCCCCACCGCGCCGCCGCGCGACCTGGCGGCGCTGCCCTGGACGGGCGACCTGGCCACCTGCCGGCGCCGCGCGTCCGACCTGCGCGTCACGAGCGACGTCTACGGGAGCTGCCTGCTCACCGGCGTCAACACGAGCCAGTGGACGGACTACCGGGTCAGCACGTCCGTCACCGGCATCGACCCGCGCACCAGCGCGGTCATCGCGGTCCGGGACGGCGCGGGCGCGGGCCACCGCGGCCGCGTCGAGGTCGTCGTCGGCGCCGCGTCCGTCCTGGTCCGGCAGCAGATCGGGGACGCGGGCCCGGTCGTGCTCGGCCGGACCCGGATCGCGGCCCGGCCGGGCGCGCGGTCCGTCCGGATCGAGGCGCGCGGCCACCGGCTCACCGTCGCCGTGGCGGGCGGCGCGCCGCTGCGCGCCGCCATCGACCCGCGGCTCAACGAAGGAGGCCTCACGTTCGAGATCGCGGCGCGGGACCGGCGCACGCTGGTCTTCCGCGATCCGGCGCTCGCCCCGCTCGCGCGCTGAATCCACCCCCGACTCCAGACGGAGTACAACGATGTCTCCACGAAGACTTCTCACCCTCCTCACCGCCGCGCTGATCGGCGCGGCGTGCGTCCTCGCCGCCGTTCCGGCGGGCGCCGACACCGGCACGGTCGTGTCGCTGACGTTCGACGACGGGTCGCAGGACCAGTACGACAACGCCCGTCCCGCGCTCGCCGCCCACGGAATGAAGGGGACCTTCTACATCAACAGCGCCCGGGTCGGAACGTCCGGGTACATGACGCAGGCGGAGATCGCGTCGCTGGAGTCCGCCGGCAACGAGATCGGCGGCCACACCATCACGCACGCCGACCTGCCCACCCTCTCCACCGCCGAGCAGCAGCGGCAGGTCTGCGACGACCGCGTCGCGCTGCTGAACATGGGCTTCACGGTCAAGAACTTCGCCTACCCGTACGGGAACGCGAGCAGCACGTCCGAGCAGGTCGTGCACGACTGCGGCTACAACAGCGCCCGGACGGTCGGCGGGATCGTCTCGCCCGGCAGCTGCAACGGCTGCGGCTACGCCGAGACGATCCCGCCGGCGGACGCCTACTTCACCCAGACCCCCGACTCGGTCAAGACGGGCACGACGCTCGCGCAGCTCCAGGGCTACGTGACGCAGGCCGAGACGCACGGCGGCGGATGGGTGCAGCTCGTCGTCCACCACGTGTGCAACGGCTGCGACGACACCTACGCCGTCAGCCCGGCCACGCTGTCGTCGTTCCTGGACTGGCTCGCGCCGCGGTCGGCGAACGGGACGACGGTGAAGACCGTCGGCCAGGTCATCGGCGGGAGCCTGCAGCCGCCCGTCAACGGGCCGCCGTCCCCCGCGACCGTGCAGAACCCGTCGCTGGAGGCGGCGACCGGCGGCGTCCCCGACTGCTTCCAGCTCGGCGGGTACGGGACGAACACCTTCGCCTGGACGCGGACGAACGACTCGCACACCGGGCAGTACGCCGAACGCGTCGACGTCACCGCCCGGACCGACGGCGACCGGAAGCTCGTCACGAAACAGGACGCCGGGACCTGCGCGCCCGCCGCGACACCGGGCCATGCCTACCAGCTCGGGGTCTGGTACAAGGGCGCCTGGGCGGCCGGCGTCACCACCAAGATGAGCATCTACTACCGCAGCGCCACCGGCGCCTGGACGTTCTGGACGAACGGCCCGACGCTCGCGCAGACGAGCACCTGGCAGCAGACGCTCGTCACCACCCCCGCCGTCCCCGCGGGCGCCACCAACATCAGCTTCGGTGTCGCGCTGCCGGGCGTCGGGACCCTCGTCGTCGACGACTTCTCCCTCACGGACCAGGGCACATGACCGA
The DNA here is from genome assembly GCF_040651755.1 of Actinomadura sp. NPDC048394. Taxonomy (NCBI): domain Bacteria; kingdom Bacillati; phylum Actinomycetota; class Actinomycetes; order Streptosporangiales; family Thermomonosporaceae; genus Actinomadura; species Actinomadura sp. NPDC048394. The sequence continues at coordinate 115,224 of NZ_JBEZJL010000014.1, forward strand.
TCGAACGAAGGCGGCCGGGCCCGCGGGGCCCGGCCGTCCGGCCCGCCGCAAGCGGCGGTTCCGCCGCCATCTCACCGAGCTCGGCTTCGGCGTCCTCGCGCTCGCCGCGATCGTCCCACCGGCGCTGGACGCGCTGGTCCCGCAGCGCGGCAACGCCGACACGGGGCGCGCCAGGAACGTCGTCACCCGCGCGATGCTCAGCCACGCCGGCACGGGCAACGCGTGCCGGCGCGGGCGCGTCGCCCTCACCTTCGACGACGGCCCCGACGTCTACACGCCGCAGATCCTCGAGGTTCTGCGCGCCTACGACGTGCGCGCGACCTTCTTCATCATGGGGAAGAAGGCCGCCGCGCGTCCCGCGCTCGTCCGGGCGGTCGTCGCGGGCGGCCATCTCGCCGAGAACCACAGCTGGGACCACCCGCACATGGCCGATCTCGACGCCGCCGCCGTCCGCCGCCAGCTCGCCGACACCACCGCCGCGATCATGCGGGCGGGCGCGCCGCGCCCCACGCTGTTCCGGCCGCCGTTCGGCAACACCGACGGCGTCGTGGACGCGCAGGCGCGCGCGCTGGGGCTGCGGGTCGTCCGCTGGTCGGTCGACACCAACGACTGGCGCGGGCGGCGGCCCGCCGACATCGCCGCCACCGTCCTCGCCCAGGCCGGCCCCGGCTCGGTGGTCCTGATGCACGATGGCGTCGCCAACTCCGCCGCCACCATCCAGGCCCTCCCGGCGATCATCACCGGGCTCCGGGCGCGGGGCCTGTGCACGGCGCTCGACGCGGGGTAGCCGATGACGTCACGGCGGACCATCATCGCGGGCGCCGTCGCCGTCGCGGCGCTCCCCCCGGCCGTCTGGTCCCTGGCCGGACGCGGCGGGGCGGGCGACTTCGCGTCCCGCACGTCCGGGCACGACCGCCTGGTCACCAACGAGTACGCGCACTGGAACCCGCACGCGCCCGACGCGCGCCGGTCCCCCGACTGGGACGTGACCAGCGGGTCCCTGTTCGTCCGGGACGGCGCCGGCTGGTCCGGGCCGCCCGACCGGGCGGTGCCGGACGCCCGCTCGTCCACCGGCACCGGGTCGAGCGTGTTCCGGATGAACACCCGCCGCGCCGACTTCGGCGACGTCCGGGTGACGCTGCGGGTCCGCGTCCTGCGGCTCGTGCCGGGCGGCGGGCGGGCGCCGACCGAGCCGACCGACGGCGTCCACCTGATGCTGCGCCGCCAGGACCAGACCGAGCTCTACGTCGCGTCGCTGGCCCGGCGGGACGGGCTGCTCGTGGTGAAGAAGAAGCTGACCGGCGGCACCGAGAACGGCGGCACCTACACGACGCTCGGCCAGGTCCGGCACCCGTTCCGGCCCGGCGCGTGGCAGTCGTTCGACGTCCGGATCACCTCCAACGGGCGGTCGCTGGTGACCATCGCCGTCCGCCAGGACGGCCGCGAGCTGCTGGAGGCCGTGGACGACGGCCGGCACGGCCCGCCGATCGTCCGCCCCGGCTCGATCGGCCTGCGCGCCGACAACTGCGAGTTCGCGTTCGCCGACCTGCGCGCCCACCCCCTGCGGTGAGGCGCGGCGGTCAGCGGGGGGCGGCGGTGCTGTCGCGCAGGATGACGTGGCCGGCGACGCGCTCGATGCGGCTGCGGCGGGCGGCCGGTTCGCGCAGCGCGAGGCCCATGACGTGCTCGCCCATCGCCTCCAGCGGCAGCGCGACGGTGGTGAGCGGCGGCGTCAGGTCCCGCACGATCGGGATGTCGTCGAAGCCGGCCAGGGACATCTCGCCCGGCACCGCGACGCCGTGGTCGCGCAGCGCGGCGAGCGCGCCGATCGCCATCACGTCGGTCACCGCGAACACGCAGGTCGGACGGGGGTCGCGGCGCAGCAGCTCGGTCGCCGCGCGGTACCCGCCGTCCCGCGTGAAGGACTCCTCGACGATGCGGTCCTCCGGCACCCGCACGCCCGCCTCGGCGAGCGCCTCGGTGAACCCGCCGAGCCGGTCGGAGACGGTGGTGAGCGCGCGCGGCCCGCTGAGCACGGCGAAGTCGCGGTGGCCGAGGTCGAGCAGCGCGCGGGCGAGCGCCCCGGCGCCCTCCCGGTTCTGCGGCAGGACGGCGTCGACCTTGAGGCTGCGGTGCCGGCTGAGCACCGCGACGCGCCCGCCGGTGCGCTGGTAGGGGTCCAGCTCGCCGGCCATCGAGCGCTCCCAGTCGCGGTCCTCGAAGCCGGAGCCGATCAGCAGGATCGCGCGGGCCCGCTGCGCGCGCAGCATCGCCACGTACTCGATCTCGCGGGACGGGTCGCGGAACGTGCTGGCGAGCATGACGAGCATCCCGTGCTCGGCGGCGGTGCGCATCACGCCGCGGGCGACGGCGGCGAAGTAGGGGTCGCTGACGTCGTGGCAGATCACCCCGACGGACTTGCTGGAGGAGCTGGCGAGCGCCTGGGCGTGCGCGTTCGGGGTGTAGCTGAGCTCGGCGGCGGCGGCCAGCACCCGCTCCCGCAGATCGGCCCTGACCTGCGACGTCCCGTTGAGCACGCGGGAGGCCGTGGCCAGCGACACCTCGGCCTGGCGGGCGACGTCCTGCAGCGTCACGTACGCCCGCTCGCCGGTGCGCGGCTCCTCCGCCGCCTCGGTCATGCGTCCTCCTCGTGGGGGCCGTCCCCCGCGCCGCCCAGGCGGGAACCGCGGCGGTCCCGCGCCCCCTCGCCGGCCGCCGCGCGGCGGGCCCGTTCGGAAAGACCCTCTTGACCGCGCCCGGCGCAGGTTCTTACGGTACCTCAGAAAGCGCTTTCTGAACGCGCTTTCTCGGCACGGTCCCGGAGGAACCATGGTGAGTCAGCACCTCTCGCGGGGGGACGACCCCCCGCGCTCGGCGAACCGCCCCCCGCGCGGGCGGGGCACGGCGGGCGCCAAGCCGCCGGCGGACGCCCCGGGGGTCGTGGAGCGCGCCCGGCCCGGCGCGGGCGAGCGGATCGCGGGCGCGCTGGAGTCGGCCTGGCGGCCGGTCGCGCTGCTCGTGGCGTGCTTCGCCGCCTGGTGGGCGATCACCGCGTTCAAGCTGGTCGAGGCGTACCTGGTGCCCTCGCCCTGGACGACGCTGAAGCTGATGGGCGACAAGTGGGGCTACATCTGGCACCACACGTGGGTGACCACCTACGAGACCCTCATCGGCTTCGCGCTCGCGGTCGTCATCGGCGTCGCCGCCGCGGTGATCATGGTGTACTCCAGCACGGTCGAGCGCACCCTCTACCCGATCCTGCTGTTCGCGCAGGTCATCCCCAAGATCGCGATCGCCCCGCTGTTCGTGGTCTGGCTCGGCTTCGGCATCGGCCCCAAGATCGTCGTGGCGGTACTGATCGCGTTCTTCCCGGTGGTGATCTCGATGGTCGCCGGGCTGAAGGCGGTCGACCCGGAGATGCTGCAGCTGTCGTCCACGATGGGCGCGAGCGCGTTCGCCACCTTCACCAAGATCCGGCTCCCGGCCTCGCTGCCGCACCTGTTCTCCGGCCTGAAGGTCGCCGTGACGCTCGCCGTCACCGGCGCCGTGGTCGGCGAGTTCGTCGGCGCGAACGAGGGCCTCGGCTACGTGATCCTGCAGGCCAACGGCAACATCGACACCCCGATGCTGTTCGCCGGGCTGCTGGTGATGTCCGCCATCGGCGTCGTGCTGTTCGTCGCCGTCGAGATCGCCGAGAAGCTGCTGCTCCCCTGGCACGCCAGCCGGCGCGGCGAAGCGGTCACCACCACCTACTGACCCGGCCCGTCCGAACGGGCCCCTTCCCACCCGCCTCCACGAACCGGCCGTCCGGCCGGGAGCTCACCCCACCCATGGAGGACCGTCCCCATGAAACTCCGCGTACTCGCCGTCTCCGTCCTGGTCCCGGCCATGGCCCTGGCGGCCGCCGCCTGCGGCGGCGACTCCGGCGAGACCACCGGCGCCTCGGGCAAGAAGCTCAAGAAGGTCACCCTCACGCTGAACTGGTACCCCTACGGCGAGCACGCGCCGTTCTACTACGGCAAGAAGAAGGGCATCTACGAGAAGCACGGCATCGACCTGGAGATCAAGGCGGGCCAGGGCTCGCAGAAGACCGTCCAGGCCACCGGCGCCGGGCAGACCGACTTCGGCTGGGCCGACACCCCGGCGCTGCTCGCCGCCGTCGACAAGGGCATGCCGATCAAGAGCATCGGGGTGTTCCTGCAGACCACGCCCGCGTCGGTGCAGGCCTTCAGCAGCAAGAACCTGAAGGCGCCCGCCGACCTGAAGGGCAAGAAGATCGCGATCACCGCGGGCGACGCGCTGTCGCGCACGTTCCCGGTGTTCCTGAAGAAGAACGGGCTGTCGGAGAGCGACGTCCCGCTGCAGAACACCGACCCCGCCGGGAAGATCGCCGCGGTCATCTCCGGCAAGGCCGACGGCCTCGTCGGCTTCGCCAACGACCAGGGCCCGACGGTCGCGAACAAGTCCGGCAAGCCGGTGTCGTACCTGCGCTACTCCGACTTCGGGGTCAACTTCTTCTCCAACGGCCTGCTCGTCGGCGAGCGGAAGCTGAAGAGCGACAAGGACCTGGTCAAGGACATGGTCGCCGCCACCAGCGAGGCGTGGACGGCCGCCGAGGCCGACCCGCAGGGCGCGGTCGCGAGCATGGCCGGCGCGTCCGAGCAGCTGCCGCCGACGCCCGTCGTCGCCGAGCAGTTCAAGACCACGCTCACGCTGCTGCACACGCAGGCGACGCAGGGCAAGGCGCCGGGCGTCAACACCGAGGACGACTGGAAGCAGACGATCGCGCTGTTCCAGCAGACCGGGGTCATCGGCAAGGCCGAGGCGCCGTCGACGTACTGGTCGCCGCAGCTGGCGGCGCAGGGATGAGCGGACGGGCGATGAAGACCATGAGCCAACCGGGGAAGGCCGCGGCGGAGCAGGCCTCCGCCGTCGGGATCGACGAGGTGGCCGTCCGGTTCCGCAGCAAGAAGCGCGACGTCACCGCGCTGCGCGAGGTGTCGCTGGACGTCCCGATGGGCGAGTTCGTCGCGATCGTCGGGCCGTCCGGCTGCGGGAAGTCCACGCTGCTGAAGCTCGTCGCCGGGCTGCTCAAGCCGTCCACCGGGACCGTCCGGCTGCGCGGCGAGCAGGTCGCGGGGCCGCGCGCCGACATCGGCTACGTGTTCCAGCGGGCCGCGCTGCTGGAGTGGCGCAGCGCCCGCAAGAACATCCTGCTCCAGGCGGAGATGCGCAAGATGCCCGCCGAGCAGGCGCGGCGGCGCACCGCCGAGCTGATGGAGATGACCGGGCTGACCGGCTTCGAGGACGCGCTGCCGCACGAGCTGTCCGGCGGCATGCAGCAGCGGGTCGCGCTGTGCCGGGCGCTGCTGCACGAACCGCCCGTCCTGCTGATGGACGAGCCGTTCGGCGCGCTCGACGCGCTCACCCGCGAGCAGCTCAACATCGAGATGAACCGGATCTGGCGGGAGACCGGCACGACGGTCCTGCTCGTCACGCACTCGGTCGCCGAGGCCGCGTACCTGGCGAACCGGGTCGTGGTGATGACCGACAGGCCCGGCACGATCGCCGAGGTCATCGACGTGGACCTGCCCGCGGAGCGGGACTACGCCGAGACCATGGCGCAGCCGGAGTTCGCCCGCGTCACCGGCCGCATCCGCAAGCTCCTCGGCGCCGGCGCGGCGCTCGACTAGGCACGCCTCTACACAAGGCTGGGAAGGAACGGGATGGCACGCAAGTCCATCGGGATCGTCATGAACGGCGTGACCGGCCGGATGGGATACCGGCAGCACCTCCTGCGCTCGATCCTCGCGATCCGCGAGCAGGGCGGGCTGCGGCTGGCGGACGGCACCGACCTGTGGCCGGAGCCGGTGCTGGTCGGCCGGTCGGAGGCGAAGCTGCGCGACCTCGCCGCGCGGCACGGGCTGGACGCCTGGACGACGGACCTGGACGAGGCGCTGGCCCGTCCGGACACCGAGGTCTACTTCGACGCGCAGGTCACCAGCGCGCGCGTCGAGGCGATCCGCACGGCGGTCGCGGCCGGGAAGCACGTCTACACCGAGAAGCCGCTGGCCGACGACCTGGACGGCGCGCTCGCGCTCGCGCGGCTCGCCGACGAGGCCGGCATCAAGCACGGCGTGGTGCAGGACAAGCTGTTCCTGCCGGGCCTGCTGAAGCTGAAGCGGCTGATCGACGGCGGCTTCTTCGGCCGCATCCTGTCGGTGCGCGGCGAGTTCGGCTACTGGGTGTTCGAGGGCGACTGGCAGGAGGCGCAGCGGCCGTCCTGGAACTACCGGGCCGAGGACGGCGGCGGGATCATCCTCGACATGTTCTGCCACTGGCGGTACGTGCTCGACGCGATCGCGCAGGTCAGGTCGGTGCAGGCGCTCGGCGCGACGCACGTCCCCGAGCGGGTGGACGAGGACGGCAAGCCGTACGAGGCGACCGCCGACGACGCCGCGTACGGGATCTTCGAGCTGGACGGCGGGATCGTCGCGCAGATCAACTCGTCGTGGACGACCCGGGTGTTCCGCGACGAGCTGGTGGAGTTCCAGGTGGACGGGACGGAGGGGTCGGCGGTCGCGGGGCTGCGGCGCTGCCGCGTCCAGCACCGGTCGATGACGCCGAAGCCGGTGTGGAACCCGGACCTGCCGGCGACGGAGGACTTCCGCTCGCAGTGGCAGGAGATCCCCGACAACACCGAGTTCGACAACGGCTTCAAGACGCAGTGGGAGATGTTCCTGCGGCACGTCGCCGAGGACGCGCCGTTCGAGTGGGACTTCTACGCGGGGGCGCGCGGGGTGCAGCTCGCGGAGCTGGGGCTGCGGGCGTGGCGCGAGGGGCGCCGCCTCGAGGTGCCGGAGCTGCGGCGATGAAGATCGAGCTGCCGGAGCCGGACGGGACGCTCGTCCCGTACACGATGGGCGAGCCGCGCTCCTGTCCCCCGCCGCCGGGGCCGGCGTCGTCGCGGGTGGCGTACGCCGCCGCCCATGTGGTCGCCGATCCGTACGGCGACTCGCTGGACTGGGACGCGACGCTGGCGTTCCGCCGCCACCTGTGGTCGTACGGGCTCGGCGTCGCGGAGGCGATGGACACGGCGCAGCGCGGCATGGGGCTGGACTGGGCGACGACCCGCGAGCTCATCGTGCGCAGCAGTGAGGAAGCGCTTTCAGCGGGCGGCCGGATCGTCTGCGGCGCGGGCACCGACCAGCTCCCGCCCGGCCCGGCCACGCTGGACGAGATCACCGCCGCGTACGAGGAGCAGCTCGGCGTCATCGAGGGCGCCGGGGCCGTCCCGGTGCTCATGGCGAGCCGCCACCTCGCCGCCGCCGCGCGCGGACCGGAGGACTACGCGGCGGTGTACGGGCGGCTGCTGCCGCAGCTGCGGAACCCGGCCGTCCTGCACTGGCTCGGCCCGATGTTCGACCCGGCGCTGGAGGGCTACTGGGGCTCGTCCGACCTGGACGCCGCCGCCGACGCGGTCCTGGCGCTGATCGGCGAGCACGCCGCGGCGGTCGACGGCGTCAAGATCTCGCTGCTGGACGCCGGCCGGGAGATCGCCTTCCGGCGGCGCCTGCCGGCCGGCGTCCGCCTCTACACCGGCGACGACTTCAACTACCCGGAGCTGATCAAGGGCGACGCCGAGGGGCACAGCGACGCGCTGCTCGGCGTCTTCGACCCGATCGCCCCGGCGGCCGCCGCCGCGCTGCACGCCCTCGACCAGGGCTCGGACGCCTACGACGAGATCTTCGCGCCGACCCTGCCGCTCGCCCGGCACCTCTTCGAGGCCCCCACGTACTACTACAAGACCGGCGTCGTCTTCCTCGCCTGGCTGGCCGGGCACCAGCGGCACTTCCGGATGGTCGGCGGGCTGGAGTCGGCGCGGTCCGTCCCGCACCTGTCCCGGCTGTTCCGGCTCGCGGACGCGGCCGGGCTCCTGCCCGACCCGGACCTCGCCGCGACCCGGATGCGCGCCTGGCTGACCGTCCAAGGAGCCGTATGACCACGAGGTTCAGCCTCAACCAGTGGACGACACGCCACTGGCCCGTCCCCGACCTGCTCGCCGGGTGCGCGTCCGCCGGCGTGCACGGCGTCGGCCTGTGGCGGGAGCCCGTCGCCGAGTACGGCCTGGCCCGCACGGCCAAGCTCGTCCGCGACCACGGCCTCGCGGTCACGTCGCTGTGCCGCGGCGGCTTCTTCCAGAACCCGGACGCCCTGGACGACAACCGGCGCGCGATCGAGGAGGCCGCGGCGCTCGGCACCCCGGTCCTGTGCCTGGTCAGCGGCGGCCTGCCGGACGGCTCCCGGGACCTCGACGGCGCCCGGTCGCGGGTCGCGGACCTGCTCGCCGAGCTCGCGCCGTACGCGGGCGAGCACGGCGTCCAGCTCGCGCTCGAACCGCTGCACCCGATGTACTGCTCGGACCGGTGCGTCGTCTCGACCCTCGCCCAGGCCCTCGACCTGGCCGCGCCGTTCTCGCCGACCCAGGTCGGCGTCATGGTCGACACCTACCACCTGTGGTGGGACCCGGACGTGTGGGACGGCATCGCGCGCGCGGGCGCGGAGGGCCGGATCGCGCTGTTCCAGGTCGCCGACTGGGTGACGCCGCTGCCCGAGGGCGTCCTCACCGGGCGGGGCATGCTCGGCGACGGGCGCATCGAGCTGCGCCGGTTCCGCGAGGCCGTGGACGCCACCGGCTACACCGGCCCGGTCGAGGTCGAGATCTTCAACGACGAGCTCTGGGCGATGCCCGGTCCCGCCGCCCTGGACCTGGCCCTCTCCCGCTACGCCCAGCACGTCGCATGACGCCCCGGACCACGGTCCCCCGCGGCGAGCCGCCGCCATGACGGAGCGCGGAACGACGACCCGCCGCACCTCGCCGGGGGGCGAGGGGCGGAGCTGGCGGGCGGCGTCGGGGGCGTGGCTCGGGATCGGGACGGCGCCGGGCGCGCTCGTCCTCGGCGCGCAGGTCGGCGGGCGGCACGGCGGCGCGCTGCCCGTGGCGGTCCTCGCCGCGGGCGGCGTCGTGATGACGGCGCTGCTCGCGGCGCAGGGACGGCTCGGCCTGCGCCCGCCCGCCGGCGAGGGCGCCGGCATGGCCGTCCTCGCGCCGCGCTACCTGCCGCCGGTCGCCGAGCGGGCGTTCACCGCGCTGCTCGCGGTCGCGATGGCCGGCTGGTTCGGCTTCAACGTCGGGCTCGGCGGCGCGGCCCTCGCCGCGCTCACCGGCCTGCCGGACGCGGCCGGGGCGGTGCTGCTGACCGTCCCGATCGTCGCGGTGCTGCTGGCCGGCGGCGGGCGGTGGAACGCGATCGCGGTCGCCACCACGCTCACCGCCATCGCGCTGATCGGGATCGTCGCGGTGCGGCTGCCGCCGCCCGCGTCGCCGGTGTCGTTCGCGCGGGACGGCCCGTTCGCCGGGCTGGCCGCCGACCTGGCCGGATACATCGGCTACGTGTCGGTGTTCGCCGTGCGGGCGCCGGACTTCACCGCCGGGCTGCGCGGCCGCCGCGACCTCGCCGCGTGCGTCGCGCTGCTGGTCGGGCCGGCGCTGGCCGCGTCGGTGGTCGGCGCGGGCGTCGCGGCGGCGAGCGGGTCCACCGACGTCGTCGCGGTGCTCGCCGGGCCGGACGGGCTGCCCGCCGCGAACCTGTTCGTAGCCGCGTCGGTGATCGCGCCGACGTTCGCCGCCGTGCATTCCGGCGCCCTCGCCGTCCGCCGCTTCCTCCCGCCCGGCGGCCGGTTCGGCGGGCGGGTGTGGGGCGTGCTGGCGGTCGCGATGCCGGGCGCGGTGCTCGCCGCGCTGCGCGTCGACCGGATGCTGCTCGACTGGCTGACGGTGCTGGCCGCCGCGCTGCCGGCGCTCGTCCCGCCGATGGCCGCCGAGGCGGCGCGGCGGAGGCGGGGACGGCCCGCGAGGCCGGTCCGGACGTGGATCTGGGCGCCGGGCGCGGTGCTCGCCGTCGCGCTGACGCTGGCCGGGCACGCCGCGGCGGCGCCGGTCGGGCTCGCGGTGTCGGCGGCCGCGACGCTGGTCCACGCCTGGTCGGCGCGCGCCCGGCCGGCCTCGGGGATCCCGATCCGGCTCCGAATTCGTTCTTGACGGCGGGCGAGAGCCGGTCGTACGTTCGTGAAAGCGCTTCCAGAAAGCGCTTTCCAGCCTTACCCATCCCCCCACATTGGACGGCCGGAATGAAAAGACTGAGATGGTGCCTGCTGACGACCCTGGCGCTGCTCGCCGCCCTCATCACCGTGCTGCCGGCCGGTGCGCAGGCGCGTGACGACGCCCCGATCCTCGACCCCATCCCCGACGACCCCGCCCCGTCCGGCCTCGGCCTCGTCCTCAAAGAGGTCGCCCAGCTGCCCAAGTCGGAACCCTCCGCACCGCCCACCGACCCGCGGCTCCAGCGCTGGAACCGCATCAACTACGTCGGCGAGGTCCCCGACCACTCGGGCCGGCTCTACGTCCCGGACCTGAACGGCAACCTGTACCTGCTCGACAAGAAGACCGGGAAGTCGCACGTCTACCTCGACGTCAAGGCCGCCTTCCCCGACTTCTACTCCGCCGCCGGCCTCGGCCAGGGCTTCGGCTTCGTCGCGTTCGACCCCGACTTCAAGAAGAACGGGAAGTTCTACACCACGCACGTCGAGTCGGGCAACGCGCTCACGACCAAGACCCCCGACCTGACGCCGCAGCCGAAGACCGGCTACCACGGCGTCGTCGACGAGTGGACCGCCGACGACCCGAAGGCCCAGACCTTCCACGGCACCCACCGCGAGCTGCTGCGCATCGGCTTCGCCGGACGCATCCACAACCTGCAGCAGATCGACTTCAACCCCAACGCCAAGCGCGGCGACGCCGACTACGGCAAGCTCTACATGTCCGTCGGCGACGGCGGCAACGGCAACGTCGGCGACAACGGCGGCGACCCGCAGAACCTCGGCGTCCCACAGGGCAAGATCCTCCGGATCGACCCGTCCGGCACCAACTCCGCCAACGGCAAGTACGGCATCCCCGCCGACAACCCGTTCGCCGGCCAGTCCGGCAAGGTCGGCGAGATCTACGCCTACGGCATGCGCGACCCGCACCGGTTCAGCTGGGACACCGGCGGCACGCACCGCATGTTCCTCGCGCACATCGGCGAGCACGAGATCGAGTCGATCCACGAGGTGAAGGCCGGCGACAACATCGGCTGGAGCGAGCGCGAGGGCGCGTTCACCTTCCGCAAGGACGACCGCTGCCACCTGTACCCGCTGCCCGCCGACGACGCGAAGTACAACTACGACTACCCGGTCGCGGCCTACGACCACGACCCGCCCGCGAACTGGGACTGCTCCAGCGACACCGGGCACGCGATCTCCGGCGGCTACGTCTACCGCGGCGCCGCACTGCCCGCCCTGCGCGGCAAGTACCTGTTCACCGACATCGTCGACGGCCGGCTCATGTACACCGAAGAGTCGGAGATGAAGCGAGACCCGGCCGGCAAGCACCGCGCGCAGATCTACTCGCTCGCGGCCTACGACACCAAGGGCAACCCCGTCACGATGAAGCAGCTCGCGGGCGACAACCGCGTCGACCTGCGCTACGGCTCCGACGCCAAGGGCGAGCCCTACCTGCTCGCCAAGGCCAACGGGAAGATCTGGAAGGTCGTCGGCACCAAGAGCTACGCCGGCTGCCGCCCGAACGACATCCGCGAGAGCCGCGTCATGTCCGCGGACAACTGGGCTCCGGTCACCCCGTCGAAGTGGCAGTTCCCCGGTAAGGAGGTCGTCCTCGCCGAGGCCGGCTCCGAGCGGCCCGGCCCGCGCCGCCCCTTCGAGTACGCGGTGCTGAAGTCCGGCCCGGTGCTCGGCTCGTCCAAGATCGACGCCGAGGTGCGGCTCGACACCCCGGTCGACATCATCAACCGGGACGTCATCATCGTCTTCGGCTACCAGGACGACACGCACTTCTACTACACGCACCTGTCCACCGACAACAGCATCTACCCCCACAACGGCATCTTCGTCGTCAACGGCGCGGACCGGCTGCGCATCGACCAGCAGTGGAACGCCAACCGCTCGCACGGCGCCCCGCCGACCATCACCGACGCCGACTGGCACCGCGTCCGCGTCACCCACTGCGCCGACACCGGCGAGATCGCGGTCTACGTGGACGGCTCCACCCGTCCCGCCATGACCGCCCTCGACAAGACGTTCACGTCCGGACGCGTCGGGTTCGGATCGTTCGACAACATCGGACGGATCCGCGACCTCACCGTCCACGCGAACCCGGCACGGTAACGGCCTCCCCGGGGCGGGCGGGCGCGCACCCGCCCGCCCCGGGGGCACCCGAAGGAGAACCCTCCATGCTGCTCCGCCGCCGCGTCACGGCCGCGACCGCCCTGCTCGGCGCGTCCGTCGTCGCCGCCTCGCTCGCCGCCCCGGCCCAGGCGTCCCCGGCCCCGGGCGTCGCCCCGTCCCTGAAGAAGAACCTCGTCTCCTACTACGACTTCGAGCACCCCGCCCGCGGGAACGCCGCGCAGGAACGCGACCTCGGCCGCTCCGGCACCACCATCGACCTCGTCAACGGCGGCGCCGCGATGCGCGTCCGGGACGGCGCGCGCCGGCACGCGATCCAGCTCGGCCAGGTGAACCCGTCCACGGCCGGCAACGACGACTGGAAGGCCGGCGTCTACTCCGCGACCGGCGTCCCGTCCCTGCACGCGTTCAACGCCGTGCGCGGCGCCACCGTCGCGGGCTGGTTCAAGATGACCGGCACGAACCCGTCGCCCAACTCCAACACCGCGAACCCGGACGACGTGTACAACGCGGTCGGCCTCATCGGCGTCCTCACCGGGGACTCCGACGGCCACGCCGTCCGCGCCCTGCTGGAGATCATCGACGTCTCCGGCACGCTCCGGCTCGTCGCGCTCGGCCGCCGCATCGACGGCGGCAGCTCGCAGACGTTCGCCGCGAACGAGGACTGGCGCACCCTCCTGCCGCAGAACACCTGGGTGCACCTCGCCGCCACGTTCGACTACGACACCGGCAAGATGTCCCTCTACAAGGACGGCGAGCCGCTCGACGGCTTCTACACCGTCTCCGGCGACCCGTGGAAGCTGCAGGGCACGCCGAGCCCGCACCTCGCCTCCGCCACCGACCCGCGCGGCATCAAGATCGGCGGCAGCTTCCCGCAGAACACCCGCGAGGCGAACCCCTGCAACTGCCGGATGGACGGCCTGATGTTCCTCGACCGCGCCATCACCCCGGCCGAGGCACGCCTCCAGTACCGCATCGCCAAACGCTGACCCCACCCCGAGGCCGCCGGTGCACCCCGCGCACCGGCGGCCCCGTCACACCCGCCTGCGCTCCGACACGTACGCGCTCTGGGGCGCCGCGTACCTGATCATGGACGGCCTGTGCTCGATGGACGCCTTCTGGTACTTCCAGCCCTGGCTGATCGGCCACGGCCGCCGCCTACGAGCGCCTCACCGGCGATGAGGACGGCTTGGACGACGCCCTGCTCGCCAGGGGCACGACAGCCCGTGCGACACCGCGCCCGCCGATCCGTCCTGGGACTTCGACGATCCGGCGGAGATAGCGCGGCGCCTCCCCCGGCTCTCGGCCCTCTTCCCGCCGCGCCCGCGGGGGTTAGGGGTCAGGGGCGCCAGCGGGTCGCGGTGAAGCCCTTCTTCTTGCCGAAGGCGAACACCACGTCGGGAGTGACGGCGAAGACGTGGCGCGGGCTTTCCAGGCCGGTGTCGGACGGGTCGTAGAACTCGCCGTCCCTGACGAACGGGTGCCACCACGGATACTTGGCCGGGAACAACTCGGCGACGCGCCGCAGGTGGTCCGGGTCGCGGACCAGGTGGGCCGTGCCCTCGATGACGAGGTCGGCGTCGTCGCCGGGCACGGTGACGGCGCACCCCGCGTTCGAGGCGAGGTCGCGGGCCTTGCGGGTCTCGCGGCCGGTGTTGAAGCAGACGGCCCCGTCCAGCCAGACGCCGAGCACCGGGACTACGTGCGGACGGGCGTCCGGTCCCGAGGTGGCGAGCAGGTAGGTCTCGTTGGCGGCCACCCGCGCCAGCGCGTCCTGCCAGGTGAGGGACGTCAGCGGGACGCCGTGGAGGCCGGCCGGCGGTTCGGCGGCGGGTTCCGTCATGGCAGGCTCCTCGGGCTCGCGCGGTCTCCCGAGTATCACCGCGGCCGGCGGCGGAGGACAGCCTCGCGGGGGTCATTCCGGGCGTTCGTGAGGCGTAGGTTGGGCGACGTTGATCACGCGAGGGGGACGGAATGGGCGTCGCACTGTTCACGCTGGGCGGGACGATCGCGATGGCGGGACACGGTCCCGCCCGGGACGGCGGGACGGTGGTGGCGCGGCTGACCGGCGCCGACCTGACGGCCGCCGTCCCCGGCCTGGCCGAGGTGGGCGTGCCGCTGGAGGCGCAGGACATCGAGGCCGTCCCGAGCGCCCAGTTGACGTTCGCGCGGATTCTCGACCTGGTGCGGCGGGCGTCCGAGGCGGTGCGGGCCGGGGCGGACGGGGTCGTGGTCACCCAGGGGACCGACACGCTGGAGGAGACGGCGTTCCTCGCCGACCTGCTGTGGCCCCATGACGAGCCGTTCGTGATGACGGGCGCGATGCGGAACCCGACGCTGGCGGGTCCCGACGGGCCGGCGAACCTGCTCGCCGCCGCGCACGTGGCCGTAGCGCCGGGGGCGCGCGGGCTGGGCGCGGTCGTGGTGCTGAACGACGAGGTCCACGCGGCGCGGTGGGTGCGGAAGACGCACAGCGCCAGCACCCGGGCGTTCACGTCGCCGAACGCGGGTCCGATCGGGTCCGTCCACGAGGGACGGGTCGTCGTGCACGGCGGTGTGCCGCGCCGGAAGCCCGTCGAGGTGGACGCGGCGGCCCTCGCGGACGTGCGGGTGGGCCTTCACACCGTGGTCCTGGACGACGATCCGTCGATGATGAACGCGGACGGGTGCGACGGGTTCGTCGTCGCGGGGTTCGGGGTGGGGCACGTGCCCGCGCCGTTCGCGCCGGTGCTCGGTGACCTGGCGGAGCGCATGCCGGTGGTGCTCGCGTCGCGGACGGGGGCGGGGCCGGTGCTGCGCAGCACCTATGGCGCGGCGGGGTCGGAGACCGACCTGCAGCGGCGCGGGCTCATCAACGGCGGGATGCTCGACCCCTACAAGGCGCGCGTCCTTCTGCGGGTGATGCTCGCCGCGGGCGCCGACCGGGACGGGGTCGCCGCCGCCTTCGCCGAACGCGGGTGACGCAGCGCGGGGGGCCTAGGCGGGCGCGAGGCGCAGGCCGGTGTCGGTCGCCGCGATCAGCGTCCCGTCGGTGGCGAGCGCCAGGTCGTTCACCCGGCCCGCCACGGGGACGCGGCGAGTCGGCGTGACGGACGCGGCGTCCCATACCAGCAGGTCGTCGCCGGCCTCGGCGGCCACTAGAAAGCGGTCGCCCGCGACCGTGGCGGCGACCGCGCCGACATCGCCCGGCGCGGGCAGCACCACCGCGGGATCACCGTCGAGGGTCTGGACGTGCACCTCCGCGCCGGACGGCTGGACGAGGAGCGGCGGGCCGTCGGGCCCCGGCGCCAGTACCGCGTGCGCGCCGGACGACGGCAGCGACGCGGCCTCCTCCTCGCGTTCCACGTCGAGGAGGCCGATGGTGCGCTCGGTGTCGCAGGCGACGCCGACGAGGGGGCCGCTCGCGGGGGTGGCGTGCAGGACCCAGCGGTCGATGGCGGTCCAGTGCCCGAGCCAGACGCCGAACTCGGCGAGGAGGTCGCCGGTGCGGGCGTCGAGGACGGCGACCCGCGCGTCGCTGGCCGGGCCGAAGACGGCGACGACGGCGCCGCGGCCACCGTGCACGGCGAGCCCGAGCAGGTCGGGCTGCCCGTCGACGGTGAGCTCGCCGCCGGTGGACAGGTCGTGGACGTGCACGCGGTCGCGGTGCGTCCAGGCCACGACGGGCGCGCCGCCCGGCAGCAGCCCGAACGCCCATTCGGTGCGGTGGTCGGGGAAGTCGGGGATCGGCGGGCCGAGGGCGGTGCGGGCGCGCAGGTCCCAGGCCTGGCCGACGCCGGCGCCCTGGCCGGCCCGCGAGGTGAACGCCAGCGGCGGCCCGGCGGCCGTGGCGGCGACCCCGTCGAACGCTCCCTGCGCCAGCACGCTTTCGGGCATGCCTGGGAGGCTAGGGCACCGGCACGAGATCGTTCCGCGAACCGCGCGAAAACGCGGAGGCCGCCTCCGGGCGGGCGCGGGACCGTCGTCCGATTGTTCGGCGGAGGACCGGATGATGCCGGTAGGTTCCTTGATCGTGGAGCCGATCGATCTGAGCCCCGTCGAGCGGCGCGTGTGGCGGGCGTTCCCCACGGGGACGCCTCTCGACCTGCGGGACGGCGACGACGATCCCGAGCACGGCGGCGGCTGGGGCGCCTCGCGGACGCTCAGGGCGAGCGTGCTGCGCAAGCTGCTGCTGAGGCCGCCGGTCGACGGGGAGCTCGCGGCGCTGCGGGTGAACGGCGCGCGGATCACCGGGCGGCTGGACCTGCGGTACGCGACGATCGCGCATCCGGTGCGGCTGTCGGGCTGCCGTTTCGACGAGGAGCCGGAGCTGTACGGCGCGCACCTGCGGCAGCTGAACCTCAGCCGCTCGTTCCTGCCGGGCCTGGTGGCGCAGACCATCAGGATGGACGGGGTGCTGCGCCTCACCGAATGCCGCGTCCCCGGGCAGCTCCGGCTGGGCGGGGCGCGACTGTCCGGCGCCCTGTTCCTGGAGCGCGCGCGGCTCGGGGAGGACGGCGCGCCGGAGGAGGTCCTGCACCTCAACCACTCCGTCATCGAGGACGACGTCTGGGCGCCCGGCCTCGAGGCGCGCGGGCAGATCCGGCTGAACGGCGCGACCGTCGCGGGCATGGTGAACCTCAGGGAGGCCGTGCTGCTGACCCCGGGCGGGCGGGCGTTCGACGGCGAGAACCTCACCGTGGGGTCGGACGTGGTCGCCACCGGCGCGCGCGTCGACGGCGAGGTGAGCGTGCGCGGCGCGGCGATCCCCGGGCTGCTGGTGCTGACGCAGGCGCGGCTGTCGGACGCGACCTGCGCGCTGCGGGCGACGAGCGCGGTCATCGGCGAGGTGTGGCTGCGGGAGGCGCGGGTCGACGGCACGGCGAACCTGCTGCGCGGGCGGTTCGGGCTGCTGCACGCGGCGCCCGACGCGTTCGGCGGCACGGTGTGGCTGGACGGGCTGACGTACGGCCTGCTCACGCCGCGGCTCCCGGCGAAGGCCCGGATCGCGACGCTGGAGCGGGACGAGGAGGGCTACGTCCCGCACGCGTACGAGCAGCTCGCCGCCTCCTACCGGCAGGCGGGCGACGACCGGGCGGCGCGGAACGTCCTGCTGGCCAAGCAGCGCCGGCACCGGTCGACGCGGCCCCGGTACGCGCGGCTGTGGGGGTACCTGCAGGACGTGACGGTCGGGTACGGGTTCCGGCCGCTGTGGGCGGCGGCGTGGCTGGCCGGGCTGCTCGCGGTGGGCACGGCGGTGTTCGGGCCGCATCCGCCCGCGCCGCTGAAGGCGGACGAGCATCCGCCGTTCAACGCGCTGTTCTACACGCTGGACCTGCTGCTGCCCATCATCGACTTCGGGCAGGAGAAGGCGTTCAAGCCCGCCGGGTGGCACCAGTGGCTCGCCTACGGGCTGGTCATCGCGGGCTGGGTGCTCGCGACGACGATCGCCGCCGGGATCACCCGGACGCTCAGCCGGCAGTGACCACCGGAGGCTCAGCCGGGGGTGACCTCGCGGAGCCGGGCGGCCGCGGCCTCCGGCGGGACGTCGTTGATCCACGCCGCCATCCCCGACTCCGACCCCGCCAGGTACTTGATCTTGTCGGGGGCGCGCCGGATGGAGAACAGCTCCAGGTGCAGCCGGACGAGGTCGCGGCCCTCGCCCGTCGGCGCCTGGTGCCAGCCCGCGACGTACGGGAGCGGCGCGTCGTACAGGGCGTCGCAGCGGCGGAGCAGGTCGCGGTAGAGGACGGCCAGCTCGTCGCGTTCGGCGGTGTCGAGTGCGGCGAAGTCGGGGACGTGCCGGTGCGGCATCAGGTGGACCTCGACGGGCCAGCGCGCCGCGGCGGGGACGTAGGCCGTCCAGTGCTCGCCCGACAGCACCACCCGGCTGCCCGCGCGCTCGGCCTTCAGCACGTCGTCGAACAGGCCGGGGCGCCGGGCCGCCATGGCGAGCATGCGCTCGGTCCGCGGCGTGACGAACGGGTACGCGTAGATCTGGCCGTGCGGGTGGTGCAGCGTCACGCCGATCTCGACGCCGCGGTTCTCGAACGCGAACACCTGCCGGACGGTCGGGATCTCCGACAGCTCGGCGGTGCGGTCGGCCCACGCGTCGATGACCGTCCGGACGCGGGACACCGGCAGGTCCGTCATCGCGGCGGTGTGGTCGTCGGTGAAGCAGACGACCTCGCAGCGTCCCGCGCCGGGGAACCGCTCGAACACCTCGGCGCCGTCGACGGCCGGCGGCACCGCCGGGGTGCGGGTGTCGAACGACGGGAACCGGTTCTCGAAGACGGCGACGTCGTAGGAGTCGTCGGGGATCTCCGAGGCGGGGCCGCCGGGGCACAGCGGGCACTGGTCGGGCGGCGGCAGGAACGTGCGCGTGTTGCGGTGCGCGGTGACCGTGACGTGGTCGCCGGTCAGCGGGTCGCGGCGGACCTCGCACACCGGCTCGACGGGCGGCAGGCCGCGCGGGTCGGGAACGGGGACCCGTCCGGGGGTCTCGTCGTAGTAGACGAGTTCGCGGCCGTCGGAGAGCCGCGCGCGTGTCCGGTGCATCGCCCGCAGCCTACCGGGCCCCGGCGCCGGCCGTCTCCGCCTGGTGCACCGCCAGCAGGTGCCTCACCAGCGTCGTCAGCACCTCCTTGCCGGACGCGCGCTCCCGGACGTCGCACAGCACGATCGGGGTGGTGTCGCTCAGGTCGAGGGCCTCGCGGATCTCGTCCTCGGTGTAGTCGTAGCCGTCGTCGAACATGTTGACGGCGATGACGAACGGGAGCCCGCGGTTCTCGAAGTAGTCGACGGCGGGGAAGCAGTCGGCGAGGCGGCGGGTGTCGGCGAGCACGACCGCGCCGAGCGCCCCGTACGACAGCTCGTCCCACATGAACCAGAAGCGGTCCTGGCCGGGGGTGCCGAACAGGTAGAGGACGAGGCCGTCGCGGATGGTGATGCGGCCGAAGTCCATCGCGACGGTGGTGGTGGTCTTCTGCTCGACGCCCTCGGTGTCGTCGACGCCGACGCCTCGGTCGGTGAGCAGCTCCTCGGTCTGCAGCGGCCGGATCTCGCTGACGGCGCCGACGAGCGTCGTCTTGCCGACCCCGAAGCCGCCGGCGACGAGGATCTTCACCGCGATGGGCGCGGCGGGCGCCGGGGCCGCGGCTTCAGAGGGCTTGGAGACCATGCAGCACTTCCCTGAGCAGGCGTTCCTTGGAGAGGGTGCTCTCCTGTTGTTGCGGGCGGGTGACGGTGATGAGCCGGTGGTGCAGCAGGTCGCCGAGCAGCACCCGGACGACGACGAGCGGCAGCCGGATCCGGGCGGCGATCTCGGCGACCGGCTGCGGCTGCAGGCACATCTCCAGGATGTCCAGGTGCTCGGGGCCGATGCCGGGCGACCCGGAGCGGGGCCGCGCCGCGGTCGCGACGATCGTGATCATGTCGAACGCCTCGGCCGTGGCGGGCCTGGCGCGCCCGCGGGTGAGCGCGTACGACCGGACGATCGGCCCGGCCTCGTCATCGAGCCATTCGCTCCCAGGACCGCTCATGCGGGGTCACGAGTCCTCGGTGTCGAGGGTCTCGGCGCGGCCGCGCCGGGTGCCCTGCTGGATGGACGACATCATCGAGCGCAGCTCCTCGGGGGTGCGGCCGGCGCGCGGCGCGGGCTCGGGCGCGGGCCCGGCGGCCGGCTCCTCGCGCAGCTGCGCGGCCATGTTCTCCTGCCGGACGCGCTTCGGCAGCGCCGGCCGGTCGCCGCGGCCCGCGCCGGGCGGGCGCCGCCGGACCTCGCGCGGCGAGCGCGGCGCCCGCTGCGCCGCGGGCCGCTCCTCGTCCCGGCGCGCGGGCGGCTCGCCCCACGCGGACGGCGACCTGCGCTGCTCGGGCAGCGGCCCCTGCACGGGCTCGGCGAACACCGGCCGCGGCCCGGTCGTCTCGGACGGCCCGCCCGCCGGGGGCGTCCCGCCGGTCTCGGCGGACGCGTCGCCCCAGCCGATCGGCCCGGTGGCCGGGCCGTCGGACGGCAGGCCGACCGGGCCGGTGGCCGGGCCGTCGGACGGCAGGCCGATGGGGCCGGTCGGCGGGTCGCCGAACCAGGCGCCGGAGGGGCCGGCCGGTGCGTCGCCGCCCGGGTCCGCGGCGACGGAGCCGAGGGGGCCGAGCGGGTCGCCGAGCTGCGGCGGGCGGGCGAGCGGCTCGGCGAGCGGCTGCGCGAGCGGTTCGGCGGGCCGGGGGCCGGCGGGTTCGGCGCGCGGGCCCGCGGCGTGCCGCCCGGCGGGGAGGCGCAGCACGGCGCCGCCGGGCTCCTCGTCGGCGGGCACGTCCGGGCGGCGGCCGCCGACGACGGCGCCGACCGGGACGAGGGCGTCCTCGGCGCGGCGGGTGGTGAGCGCGGGCGGCGCCTCCAGCGCGTCGGTGTCGGCGCGGACGACGAGGTCCTCGGGCAGCAGCACGATCGCGGTCATGCCGCCGTACGGGGAGGTGCGCAGGGTGACCTTGACGCCGTGCCGGCGGGCGAGCCGGCCGACGACGAACAGGCCGAGCTGCGAGGCGTCGGACAGGTCGAACTCGCCGCCGCTGGCGAGCCGCTCGTTGGCCGCGGCGAGGCTCGGCTCGTCCATGCTGAGGCCGCGGTCCTCGACCTCCAGGGTGAAGCCGTGCGAGACGGCCTGCCCGTGCACCTGCACGGTGGTGTGCGGCGGGGAGAACGCGGTGGCGTTCTCGATCAGCTCGGCGAGCAGGTGGATGACGTCGGCGACGGCGGGCCCGACGATCGCGGCGCGGGTCATCGGCGCGACGTTGACCCGGGTGTAGTCCTCGACCTCGGACGCGGCGGCGCGGGCGACGTCGACGATCGCGACGGGGCTGCGCCAGCCGCGGCCGGGCGCCTGCCCGGACAGGATGATGAGGCCCTCGGCGTGCCGGCGCATGCGGGTGGCGAGGTGGTCGACGCGGAACAGGTCCTCCAGGTCGTCGGGGACCTCGATGCGGCGCTCCATCGAGTCGAGCAGCTTGAGCTGGCGGTGCAGCAGCGTCTGGCTGCGGCGGGCGAGGTTGACGAAGACGTCGCTGACGTTGCGGCGCAGCGTCGCCTCCTCGACGGCGCCCTGGATCGCGGTGCGGCGGGCGGCGTTGAACGCCTCGCCGACCTGGTCGATCTCGCGGGTGCCGAACGCCAGCGGCGGCGCCTCGGCGGCCACGTCGACCTCCTCGCCGCGGCGCAGCCGGCGGATCACGCCGGGCAGCCGGACGTCGGCGAGGTCGATCGCCTCGCGGCGCAGCCGGGCCAGCTCGCGGATGACGGACCGGGCCACCCACACCGCGATGACCAGGGACGCGACGACGGCGAGGAGGCCGAGGGCGCCGGCCAGCACGACCCGGGTGATGATGCCGTCGGAGATCGGCTTGGCGCGCTGCTCGGCGCCCGCGGCCACCGACAGCTCCAGGCCGCGCAGCCGGGTGAGGTTGGAGTCGGCGGTGGTCTTCCACAGCGTCCCGGAGTCGGTGGACGGCCGGACGAGCGCGCGGGACGCGACGAACCGGTCCTCCAGCGCGCGGAGCCGGGTGTACTCCGGCATGCCGGTGACGCGCTGGTAGTAGGCCTGGTCGGCGGCGCGCAGCTCGGACGAGGCGAACCCGTACAGGGACCGCTGGGTGCCGACGAGCTTGACGAACTGGGCGTGCTCGGCGGGCGTCATCCGCCCGGCGGCGAGCGCGCCGGCGAGGACGGCGTCCTCCTCGGCGAGGGTCTCGCGGGCCCGCGACAGCGACGCCTCGTTGCGGGCGTCCTTGGCGACCTCGGAGTTGTCGAGGGTGGCGAGGGAGCCCTGCAGCGACCCGACGTCCGACAGCAGCGCGGTGTAGTCGGTGAACGCCTTGGCGCGGCCGGTGGCGCCGGCGTCGATGGCGCGCCGTCCGGTGCCGAGGGCGGCGAGCTCGCCGCCGATGCGGTCGGCGAGCCGGCGGGCCTGCGGCGGCGCGGCGTCGCGGGCGCCGCGGTCCTGCACGAGGCGGCGGAACAGCTCGGCCTGCCGGTCGGTGACGAGCCGGCCGGACTCCATCGCGGCGCGGTCGCCGTCGGTGCGGCTGCCGAGGTACACCAGCGACAGCCGGCGCTCGTTCTGCAGGGCGCTGCCGAGCGCGCCGGACGGGTAGCCGAAATGGTCCTGGACGGTCTCGACGTGCCGGAGGTTCAGGCCCTGGCCGAGCGCGATGCTCGCGGCGAAGGCCCAGAGCACGCCGAGCGAGACGACCGAGACGGTCACCATCAGGACGACCTTGAACCGGATGGAGCGGAACCGCGACGCCTTGGGTACCCGACGGTGGCCGGCGGCGGGGTCCGGGGAGCGGCCTCGTTTTGGCACTTCGATGACGACTTTCGCTTCGGGGGGATGAGGGGCCGACAGGCGGTTTCAGCAGAACCGACGGGTTCGCGCGGAACGCACGGAAGCCTAGGGCGATCCCGCGCCGTGTGTCGACAGTTTCCAGATCATCACATTTTGTGTGCGCACGTGACCAAAAATAGCCCTACGATCTCTCAGCGTGATGGCGAACACCCCGAACCGCGCGTACCGGGCGCGGCGCCCGCGCGCGGCGGCCGCGCCGGCCGCCGCCGTGCTGACCGTGGCCGCGCTGACCGCCGGGTGCGGCGGCGGCTCGTCCGGCACGGCGCCGCCGCCCGACATCCCGATGCAGCAGGAGATCGGCGCCTCGGAGGGCCGGCTCGACCTGGTCGTCTGGGCGGGTTACGCGGAGAACGGCTCGAACGACCCGAAGATCGACTGGGTCACGCCGTTCACCAAGGCGACGGGCTGCCGGGTCGAGGCGAAGGTCGCCGACACGTCCGACTCGATGGTCGCGCTGATGCGGACCGGCAGGTACGACGGCGTGTCCGCGTCCGGCGACGCGTCGCTGCGGCTCATCTACGGCGGGACGGTCGCGCCCGTCAACACGCGGCTGCTCAGCGGGTACGGCGACATCGCCGGGTTCCTGAAGAACCAGCCGTACAACTCGGTGGACGGGCAGATGTACGGCGTCCCGCACGGCTACGGCGCCAACATGCTCATGTACCGGACGGACAAGCTGGCGCAGCGCCCGACGTCCTGGGACGTGGTGTGGAAGAAGGACTCCCCCGCGTCGGGGCACGTCGTCGCCTACGACTCGCCCATCTACATCGCCGACGCCGCGCTGTACCTGAAAGCGCACCGCCCAGACCTGAAGATCAAGAACGTCTATGAGCTGGACGAGAAGCAGTTCGGCGCGGCGATCGACCTGCTGAAGCAGCAGCGGCCGAACGTCAACCAGTACTGGGCGAACTACCTCGACGAGCTGCAGTCGTTCAAGAGCGCCGACAACTACGCGGGCACCGCGTGGCAGGTGACCGCGAACCTGGCGATGGACCAGCGGTCGCCGGTCGCGACGACGATCCCGTCCGAGGGCGCCACCGGCTGGTCCGACACGTGGATGATCTCGTCGAAGGCGCAGCATCCGGCGTGCATGTACCAGTGGATGAACTGGATCACCAGGCCGAAGGTGCAGGCGCAGGTCGCGCAGTACTTCGGTGAGGCGCCGGCCAACCCGAAGGCGTGCGCGTACACCGCGAAGGGCTTCTGCTCGACGTACCACGTCGGCGATCCGGACTTCTACAAGCGGCTGGCGTTCTGGCGCACCCCCGTGAAGGACTGCGGCGACGACCGCGGCAACGACTGCGTCGACTACGAGCGCTGGACCCAGGCCTGGACGCAGATCAAGGGCTGACCCAGACCAAGGGTCGGCGCAGATCAAGGGCTGACCTGGGCGAACAAGGCTCGGAAGGGACCCGGACCGGCGGTGCGCCGGGGGCCGGTGTCGCGGGCGTCGCCATGTAATGAGACACTTACATCAGTTTGTCGCACGACGTCTGGTGAGGTGGGAATGACCGCGACCGTCCAGCCCCCCGAGAGCGTGACCTGGCGCGTCCACATCGACCGGTCCATGTGGGTCGGCGGGGTGCGCAGCCTCATGCTGCAGGCCCTGCACCCGATGGCCATGTGGGGCGTCTGGCAGAACTCCAACTTCCAGGAGGACCCGTTCGGCCGCCTCCAGCGCACCGCCGACTTCGTCGGCGTCGCCACGTTCGGCACGCGCGAGGAGATCGACGCGCTGGCCCGCAAGGTCCGCGACATCCACCGCAGCCTGCGGATCCTCAACCACGACACCGGCAAGAAGGAGCGCCTCGACCAGCCCGAGCTGCTGCTCTGGGTGCACTGCGCCGAGGTCTACTCCTACCTCCAGGTCGCGCGCCGCGCCGGCCTGCTGCTCACCGACGCGATGGCCGACCAGTACCTCGACGAGCAGCGCCACACCGCCGCCTACGTCGGCCTGCACCCCGAGGACGTCCCCGGCAGCGTCGCCGAGATGGAGCGGTACCTCGCGAGCATGCGCCCGCACCTGCGCGTCACCGAGGAGGCGGCGGCCACCGTCAAGTTCCTGATGTGGCCGACCATGCCGGAGAACCTGAAGTTCCTCGCGCCCGGCAAGCCGGGCTACTTCCCGTTCGGCGCGCTCTGCTACTACTCGCTGCCCGACTGGGCCCGCAAGATGTACGGGGCGCTCCCGGAGGTCCCGCAGCCCGCCGTCACCGCCGCGCTCCGCTCGTTCCGCCTCGCGATGAACTCGGTGCCGGAGAAGCTGCACGACTACGCGTTCGCCAAGCCCACCCGCGACATGCTCGAACGCGCCCGGCAGAACCTCGCCGCCGAGGGCTACGACGTCAGCAAGGGCCTTTACGGCCTGCGGGACCCGCGTCGCTGGCCGACCCGGCGCGCCCTCACCGCCGCCTGACCCGTCAGGCTTCGTCGGGCAGGGCCGCCCAGGGGTCCTTGCGGGGTGCGGCTTCGCGGCCTTCGGGGCAGTGGCGCGCGAAGTCGCACCACGAGCACAACCGGCCGGGACGCGCCGGGAACCGCTCGTCGAACGGGGCGTGGTCGACCGGCGGCGCGGCATCGCGGCCCGGCGCCGCCGCGACCCGGGTACGGGCCTCGCCGCGGCGCGGGGCCGGGACGCGGGCCCGGTACGCGTCGTCGGCGGCGGACGCCTCGGCGGCGATCTGCTCGGCCCGCTTGATGTGCCGCTGCAGCGACTCGTCGGTGTGCTCCCACACCGCGACCTCGCCCGACGGCAGATGGTGCAGCTCGACGCGGTGGCACGGGCGGCGCAGCACGCGCGACGCGGCCACCGCGTAGATCGCCAGCGCGAGCGACCCGCGCGCGTCGTCGGCGGTCTGGACGTACCGGCCCGTCTTGTAGTCGACGACGACCAGCTCGGAGCCGCGCGCGTCGAGCCGGTCGATGCGGCCGGACACGGCGATGCGGTCGGTGCGGGCCGCGACGGTGCGCTCCACGCCGACCGGCTCGTCCGCCGGGTCGAGGCCCGCCGCGTACCGCTCGGTCATCTCGCGGGCGCGCTCGCGCCACCGCGCGGACTGCGCCTCGTCCCGGAACCCGTCCGTCAGCCAGCCGCGCACCAGCAGGCTCCCGGCGGCCTCGGGGGTCCGATCGGCGGGCGGCAGCCGCCACCAGCCGGCCAGCGCGTTGTGCACGGCCGCGCCGACGCTGTTGTGCGCCCACGGCGGGCCCTTCGGCGGCATCGGACGGTCCAGGTAGGTCATCCGGTACCGGCGCGGGCAGTCCAGCCAGGTGTTCAGCCGGGACGGCGTGCACGCGTAGAGCCGCTGGGGCATGCCGTCGAAGCCCAGCTGCTCGCCCCCGGACACCGGATCAGTCGTCGTCCTGCTCGCGGGCGAGCGAACCCCACGTCTCCCAGCGGGCGTCCTCGTCGCCGACCGTCGTCTCCTCGCCCTGGCCGGGCAGGACCCGCAGGTCCTTCGGCAGCGGGGTGAGCAGCGCGCCGATCGAGTTCAGCTGCTTGCCGAGCTCGTCGTACACGCCGCCGATCGAGCCGGGGCGGCCGCGGTGCAGGGTGTCGCCGGAGAACAGCACGCCGAGCTGCTCGCTGATGACGCTGACGCTGCCGGGCGTGTGGCCGGGGGTGTGCAGCACCTCCAGCTGGGCGTCGGCGATCTCGAAGACGCCGCCGTCCTCCAGCCAGATGTCCGGTTCGAGGGAGCGCAGCGCCTTGGCGTCGTCCTCGTCCTTCTCCTCGCGGGCGAGGCGGCCGAAGTAGTCCCGCCACAGCACCCGGTCGCCGCGGTGCAGCGCGATCGGGGCCCAGTTCTCCTCGTCCTCCTCGCCGGCGGCGGCCACCTCGAGCACCACCTCGAGGCGGTGCTCGTTGCCGTCCGTGAGCAGGACGGCCATGACCTCGCGTTCGCCGACCTCCTTGAGGATGGCGTCGGCGTCGAAGGCCGGGTCGATCACGATGACCTCGTCGTCGTCGCCGACGATGTAGGTGTTGTTCTCGACGTCGTACTCGGTGTCGTCGAGGGTGAGCTTCCCCGACGTCGTCACCTGTTCGATGCGCGCGTCCACGCTGGCACCCTACCGTGCTTCCGGGACGGGTCCGGGCCGCACCGCTTCGCCGCCGGAGGACACGACGCCGGCGCCGGTGGACGCGGCGACGAGGGCGGCGTAGGCGTCCGGCGCGGTGGTCTCCGCGCCGAGCCGGTCGCCGGTCAGGGCGCCGTGGTCGTCGCTGGAGCCGGTGACGGCCAGGCCGAGGTCGCGGGCGAGGCCGCGCAGCGCGGCGCGCTCCGCCGCGTCCTGGTCGGGGTGGTCGACCTCGATCCCGGCGAGCCCGGCCTCGGCGAGGCCCGCGATCACCTCGTCGGAGAAGACGTAGCCGCCGCGCCGGGTCCGCGGGTGGGCGAGCACGCACACCCCGCCCGCGGCCCGGACGAGCCCGACCGCCCGCCGCGGGTCGAGCGCGTACCGGTCGGCGTGCGCGCGGCCGCCCTCGGCGATCCAGTCCAGGGTGAACGCCTCGTCCGGGGACGCGACGACGCCCGCCTCGACCATGGCGCGCGCGATGTGCGGGCGGCCGACCGCCTCGCCGCGCGCGAGCTCGCGGACCCGCTCCCAGGTCACGTCCGCGCCCAGCTCCCGCAGCCGCTCCACTATCGTCCGCGCCCTGATGACGCGGTCGTCGCGGATCCGGGCCAGCTCGGCGGCGAGGACGGGCTCGGACGGGTCGAACAGGTACCCGAGCAGGTGCAGGCTGCGCCCGTCCTGCTTGCACGACAGCTCGACGCCGGGGACGAGCGTCAGCCCGTCCGGCAGCGCGGCGGCGGCCTCGTCCCAGCCGGCGACGGTGTCGTGGTCGGTGAGGGCGAGGACGTCCACGCCGTTCGCGCGGGCCCGCCGGACCACCTCGGACGGCGGGCGCGTCCCGTCGGAGGCGTCGCTGTGGCTGTGCAGGTCGATGCGCATGCGCCCCTTTCTAACAGCCGCCGGCGACGGCCGTTCGCCTACTCGTCGAGCCGCGGGCTGTAGGCGCCGTAGGGCAGGTCGAGGTCCATGCCGGGTTCGCGCAGGTCGAGAAGGTTCTGGCGTTCCAGCATCAGCACGCCCGCCTCGGCGGGCCACAGCACCGCCCACAGCCAGTCGCCCATCGCCTCGCCGACGTAGACGGCCCGGTCCGCCCTGGTGCCGACCGCCCACATCGGCACCGAGTGCCCGCAGGTCGCGGCCGGGCCGCTGATGTCGATCTTGGCGTCGGGCGGGCTGCCGTCGAACCCCGGGCCGGGGTCGCCGCCGTCCAGCCCGGCGTAGTGGCCGCCGAGCCCGATGCCGGGCTCCTCGGCGATCAGCACCATGTCGGCCGGGCCGCTGAGCAGGCCCGGCCCGGACAGCGCGACGGCCGTCGCGCGGGCGCCCGATCGCTCGTCGCCCACGCTGCAGAAGCCGGTGACGAGCCAGGCCGGCGGAAGGGGCCAGGGCGTCCACACCGGGACCCTCGCGTCCCGGAGCACGGCCGCGAGCCCGTCCGGGCCGGGGCGCTTGGACGGCTGGCGGGGCAGTACTGCGCCGTGCACGCCGCAGCTCCAGTCGCTCGACCAGAGGCCCGGCGCGCTCAGGGGACCCGCGCATCGCGGGCATGTGGGCTCCGCCCTCATGATTACCCACCCTGCGCGCCGGTTCCCCGCGCCGTCAAGTTCCCCGAGGTAGCGGACCGGGCAAGGCGCGACAAAATGGTGACATGAGGGTGCGCTGCGTCGGCGGGATCGTCAGGGACGGGAATGGACGGCTGTTGCTGGTGAGGCGCGGCCGGCCGCCGGGCGCGGGGCTGTGGTCGGTACCGGGCGGGCGGGTCGAGCCGGGCGAGGACGACGCCGCCGCGCTGGTCCGGGAGCTGAAGGAGGAGACGGGCCTGGACGTGGCGCCGGACGCGCTCGCCGGGTCGGTGGACCGCCCCGGCCCCGGAGGGGTCGTCTACGAGATCCACGACTACGAGGCCCGGGTGGTCGGCGGCGTCCTGCGGGCCGGTGACGACGCGGCCGACGCCCGCTGGGTCACCCCGGCGGAGCTGCGCGAACTCCCGCTGACCGACGGCCTGGTCGAGGCCCTGGAGTCGTGGGGGCTACTGGGGCCGTGAGACGAACGCGGGCTCGGCGTCCTGCGGGACCGCGTCGGGTCCGGCGTCGTCGGCCGGGCCGGGCGTGACGGTCTGGATGTTCCTGCGGCGCGCCAGCCACACGACGACGGCCGCGTACAGCAGCATCGGCACGACGTCGGCGGCGACGGCCTGCCAGGGCACGGACCCTTCGTCGATGTCGAGCTGCCCGACCGCGGCGGGCAGGAGGAACGCCATCAGGTTGTTGAACACGTGCAGCGCGATGCCGGATTCGAGCCCGCCCGTCCGCGTCGCGAGCCAGGCGGCGACCGCGCCGAACACGAAGATGTCGAGGATGCCCCAGCCGGTGTAGCCGTGCAGGGACGTGAACGCGGCGGAGCCGACGATGATCCCGGGCCACGGGGTGCGGAAGACGGCGCTGAAGGCGCGCCCGACCCGTCCGGTGCGGTTCTCCAGCGTGCAGGCGCCGACGGCCTGCAGCAGCCAGCCGCGGAACACGACCTCCTCCGCCGACGACTGGAGCGGCACCAGCAGGATGATCACGATGGCCGCGGGCACGAACCGGCCCCAGCCGACCCAGTGCTCGCCGCCGGACGAGTCGTCGGGCAGGAACGCGCCCGCGACGATCGACGAGGCGTAGGAGACCGCGCAGAACCCGACGGCGAGGCCGCAGCAGGTGAGCAGCCAGCGCCAGCGGATCCGGCCGGCGACGGACGCGAGGGTGCCGGGCCTGCGCCGCTGCAGCAGCCACGCGGCGAGCAGCGGCACCGGCAGGAGGACCGCGATGGTGGCGAGGTTGAACGCCAGGTCCGCGGTCGAGTTCCCGAGGATGCTCTCCGAGCCGTCGCCGGTGGTGTCGGGCGCGTCGCCGGTCGCGATGACCCGGACGATGACCGCGACGACCATCAGGCCGATCGTCAGCGCGACCGCGGCGACGATGATCGTCGCGCTGCCGGCGAGCGGCCGCCACCAGTGGTGCAGCGGCGTCCGCGCCATCCGGTGGAACGGGGTGCCGGGCGGGGGCTCGGCCGTCCACGGCCCCTTCGGCCGCGGCGGCCCGTATCCGGTGAACGTCTGCGGCGTGTAGGGGCCGTAGGGAGCGGCGTAAGGCGCGCCGTACGGCGGTGGCGGCGGCGTGCCGTACTGGCCCGGGTAGGGCTGGGCGACCGGGTGGGGCGGTGGGGCGCCTTGGCCGGCGGGCCACGTCCAGCCGGCCGGCGCCGGCCGAGCCGCGACCGGTCCGGGCGGTCCAGGCGGTCCAGGGGGCCCGGGCGGATGGGGCATGGCGGGCTCGGGCGCCGGCCCCGGCTCGGGCGTGTCCGACATGCCGGGATCGAGCGGGGCCCAGCCGTTCTCGTCCCCTGCCATCGGCACCTGGTCCTCTCCCCGCGACGATGTCCCCATGTGGGACGAATGGTACGTCCCGTCAGGTCGCCGGGGCGTCGAAGCGCTTGGTCCGGGCCATCCCGGCGGCGCGCCCCTTGGCCGCGACGACCAGCGCCATCTTCCGGGACGCCTCGTCGATCATCTCGTCCCCGAGCGTCGCGGCGCCACGCCCCTCGACGGTCACGTAGTGCTCGTAGGCGTCCAGGATCAGCTCGGCGTGGTCGTAGTCCTCCTGCGACGGGGAGAACACCGCGTTCCCCGCGTCGATCTGCGCGGGGTGCAGCACCCACTTGCCGTCGAACCCGAGCGCGGCCGAGCGCTTCGCGACCCGGGTGAACGCGTCCACGTCCCGGACGTTGAAGTACGGCCCGTCGATGGCCTGCAGGTCGTTGGCGCGCGCGGCCATCAGGATCCGCATGAGGATGTAGTGGTAGGCGTCGCCCTCGGTGTAGCCGGGCGGCTGCTCCCCGACCACCAGCGTCCGCATGTTGATCGAGGCCATCAGGTCGCCGGGGCCGAACACCAGCGACTCCAGGCGCGGCGACGACGCGGCGATCGCGTCGATGTTCACCATGCCCTTGGCGTCCTCGATCTGCGCCTCGATGCCGATGCGGCCCGGTTCGAGGCCCGTGGCCCGCTCGATCTGGGTGAGGAGCCGGTCGAGCCACTGGACGTGCGTGGCGTCCGACGCCTTCGGCAGCATGATCGCGTCGAGGTTCGCGCCCGCCCCCTCGACGACCTCGATCACGTCCCGGTACGCCCAGTGCGTCTCCAGGTCGTTGATCCGCACCACCCGCGTCTTGCCCGTCCAGTCGCCGTCGTTGAGCGCGGCGACGACGGTCTTGCGCGCGCCCTCCTTCGCCGACGGCGCGACGGCGTCCTCCAGATCCAGGAAGATCTCGTCGGCCGGGAGCCCCTGCGCCTTCTCGATGAAGCGGGGATTGCTGCCGGGGACCGCGAGGGTGGTACGTCGAGACCGCATGAGCCGGATGCTATCCAGCGGGTGTGAGACGCTTTCGGCGTGGGTGAGCTGAACCGCGCGCTGGTCGAAGAGGCGGCGAAGAAGTCGGGGCTGCTCTGGCTCGACCTGCCCGGGCTGCCGCAGCCGCGCGCCGCCTGGCACGTCTGGCACGACGGGTCCGCGTACGTGCTGACCGGCGGCGAGGGCGAGCAGCCCCTGCCGGGCCTCCCCGAGGCCGACCGGGTCACCGTCATCCTGCGCAGCAAGGACAAGGGCGGCCGGCTCGTCACGTTCACCGCCGAGTGCGCGCGGGTCGAGCCCGGCGGCGA
Organism: Actinomadura sp. NPDC048394; assembly: GCF_040651755.1. Taxonomy (NCBI): domain Bacteria; kingdom Bacillati; phylum Actinomycetota; class Actinomycetes; order Streptosporangiales; family Thermomonosporaceae; genus Actinomadura; species Actinomadura sp. NPDC048394. The sequence goes on from NZ_JBEZJL010000014.1 coordinate 146,679, forward strand.
GCTGTGGGACGAGATCACTCCGCTGCTGGCCAAGGAGCGGCTGAACGCCCGCGGCCACGAGGGGCAGGTGGAGACCTGGGCCGCCGAGTCGTGGATCGTCCGGCTGACCCCCGTGGACGCGGCGGACGACCCGGCCCCCGAGGCGTACGCGACGGTGCGTCCGGTGCCGACGCCCGCGACCACCGCGGGCCCGCCGCCGAGGATGTTCGGCGGCAGGCGCCGCGGCGCCGATCGCTAGCCCCGTCACATCGGGAGCGTGCGGCCCTCCGCGATCGCGCGGAGCTTGTCCGGGTTCGCCACCAGCTGGATGTCCCGGACGCGCCCGTCGTCGCCGACGGTGGCGCTGATCACGCTGATCGGCCCGTCCGGGCCGGACACGACCACCGCGGGCCCGCCGTTGATCTCGACCCGCCGCAGCAGCCAGTCGCCCGGGTCGACGCCCTCGTAGGGGCGGTCGACGATGCCCGCGAAGAACCGGGCGATGAGGTCCGCGCCGTGCACGATCTTGCGCGGCGCGCGGACCTTGCCGCCGCCGTCGGTCCACAGCGTCACGTCCGGGGCGAGGGTCTCCATGAGCCGGTTGATGTCGCCGCCGACGACCGCGTCGAGGAACCGCTCGGTCGCGGCGCGCCGCTCGGCGCCGCCCGCCTCGAACCGGGGACGGCGCGCCTCCACGTGCTTGCGCGCCCGGGTGCCGAGCTGCCGCACCGACGTCTCCGTGCGGTCCAGCGCCCGCGCGATCTCCGCGTACGGGTAGCCGAACACCTCCTTCAGCACGAACACGGCGCGTTCCAGCGGGCTGAGGGTCTCCAGCACGACGAGCATCGCCATCGACACCGACTCGGCCAGCTCGGCGCCCTCCGCCGCGACGTCCGGGGAGGTCAGCATCGGCTCGGGCAGCCACGGGCCGACGTAGGTCTCGCGCTGCGCGCGGGCCGACCGCAGCCGGTCCAGCGCCACGTTCGTGGTGATCCGGACGAGGTAGGCCTTGGGGTCCTGGACGTCCGAGCGGTCCGCGGCGGACCAGCGCAGCCACGCGTCCTGGACGGCGTCCTCGGCGTCCGCGGCGGTGCCGAGCATCCGGTAGGCGACCGCGAACAGCAGGTTGCGGTGCTCCTCGAAGACATCAGACATGATCGTTCAGCCTTTCACGGCCGGGCACGCACGCCCGCCCTCACCACCGAGGACGGGACACTCGCCCGGATCGTGACATCACCGCGGCCCGCGGCCACCGAGCACCCCCGCCGGGCACCCCCGCCGGGCACCCCCGCCGGGCATCGGCCGGCGGAGCACGACGCCCGGGACGGCTAGCGGGTGCGGGCGAGGTGCGCGTCGGCGGCGCGCTCGATGGACTGGCCGATCTCCCGGTCGGCGACGTCGCGCTCCTGCCAGCCGCGCACGTCGGTGTCCTTGCCGGGCTCCAGGTTCTTGTAGATGTCGAAGAAGTGCGCGATCTCGTCGAGGAAGTACTTCGGCACGTCGCACAGGTCGTTGATCGAGGCGTACCGGACGTCCCGCGCCGGCACCGTGAGGATCTTGGCGTCGGGTTCGCCGCCGTCGTGCATCCAGAACACCCCGACGCTGCGGACCGACACCTGGCAGCCCGGGAACGTCGGCTCCTCCAGCAGCACCATCGCGTCCAGCGGGTCGCCGTCCTCGGCGAGCGTGTCGGGGATGTAGCCGTAGTCCACCGGGTACTGCGTGGAGGTGAACAGCATCCGGTCCAGGCGGATGCGCCCGAGCCGGTGGTCCATCTCGTACTTGTTGCGCGATCCCCGCGGGATCTCGACGATCATCTCGATTTCCATGATGCCTCCCCCGCAGGGTCGTACCCGGCGTACCGGGGTCCCCTACTCCCCCGATGCCGGAACATGCAGTGCGAGCAGCGTCACGTCGTCGGACTGCTCGTACCCCGCGAGCAGCCGGGCGACCAGGTGGTCGACGACCCGGCGCGGGTCGGCGGCGGCGTCCGGCGGCAGCTCGGCGGCGGCCGCGACCAGGTCGCTCAGGCCGGTGTCGACGCCGCGCCGGCGGTTCTCCACCAGCCCGTCGGAGTACAGCACGACGGTGTCGCCGGGCGACAGCGAGAAGCTCGCCTGCTGCCGGTGGCTCGGCCAGCCGAGCGGGGTGCCCGCCTCGACGTCGCTGAGCCCCGCCGGCCCGCCCGCGGGCAGCAGCAGCGGCGGCGGATGCCCGGCGCTTGTGTACAGGCCCCGCCCGGTGGACGGGTCGATCACCAGGTACGCGACGGTGGTGAACTGCTCGGCGTCCTCGGTGGCGCTGAACAGCCGGTCCAGCCCGGACAGGACGGCGGCGGGCCGCGGGTCGGTGAGCGCGAGCGCGCGCAGCGCGTTGCGCACCCGGCCCATGATCGCGGCGGCCAGGACGCCCTTGCCCATCACGTCGCCGACGACGACCGCGAGCCGGTTGCCGGGCAGCTTGAACACGTCGTACCAGTCGCCGCCGACCTGGACGTGCCGGGTCACCGGGTCGTAGCGCGCCGCCATCCGCAGCTCCGGGGAGCTCGGCAGGTCGCCCGGCAGCAGGCTGCGCTGGAGCTGCTCGGCGGTGCGGTGCTCGCGCTCGAACAGCAGCGCCCGCTCCACCGCCAGCGCGCACTGCCCGGCGAGGGCCTCCAGGAACACCTGCTCGTCCTCGGTGAGGAACCGGGTCCGGGTGAAGGCGAACCGCAGCACGCCGATCGGCGCGCCCGCCGCCAGCAGCGGCAGCGCCACCCACGCCTGCTCGCCCGGGCCGCGCAGCATCTCCGTCGCGGCGGCGGCCTCGCCGAGCTGCCGGCGCAGCTCGACGGGGTTCTCGGCGACGAACGGGCGGCCGTCGCGCGCCGCCGCCGACATCACGGTCGGCTCCGCGACGGCGACGGTGTCGGGCCAGACGGCCGGACCGTCCGGCCCGGTGCCCGCTTCGTCGCCCGTGCCGGACGGGGCGTCGGCCGGGGCGACCGGGGTGAGCCGCGTCCGGCCCTCGTCCAGCAGCGCGACCGTGCAGTGGTCGACGCCGACCGCGGACTGGCCGACCTCCACGATGACCCGGACGACCTCCCCGACGGTCAGCGCCTCGGCGAGCATCGAGGTGGCCTGCTGGAGCCGGGCGGTGCGCAGCGCGGCGGCCGACAGCTGGCCGGTGAGCCGACCGCGCATCTCCTCGGCGTCGCGGCGGCCGGTGACGTCCGTCCCGGCGCACACCCACTCGATCACGGCGCCGTCGCGCCGGATCGGGACGGCCCGCACCTCGAAGTGCCGCCGCCCGCCGGACGCGGTGAGGACGCGGCAGTCCACCTCCAGGACGCGGCCGTCGTGCATGCAGCCGCGCCACTCGGCGGCGACGCGGTCGTAGTCCTCCGGGTGCACGGCCGCGATCCAGCCGCCCCGCGCGTACGCCTCGGGGGTCTGGCCGGTGACGGCCCGCCAGTGCGGCGCGTCCTCGCCGGCGGCGCCGTCCGCGGTGGTCGTCCAGACCACCGGGGTCGTCGCCTCGACCAGCGACCGGTACCGCTCGGTGCGGCGGGTGATGGCGTCCTCGACCCCGCGGCGGACCGTCTCGTCCTGGACGATCAGCGCCGCGCCGAGGATCGCGCCGCCGGGCCCGCGCACCGGCAGGCACGCGCAGACCCAGACCCGCTCGCCGCCCGCGTCGGGCACGGCGGCATCCGGCGCGCCGGGCGCGGAACCGTCGGGCCCGGAGCCGGGATCGGCCGGGGCGGGGCCGCGGACCTCCAGGCCGGTGACCGCGCGGCCGTCGTCGAGGACGCCGCGCAGCGCCGGTTCGAGGACCGCCGCGAACTCGCCGTCCAGCACCTCGGCGAGGCGCCGCCCGACGGGGTTGACGCCGTTGCGGCCGCCGGCGCCGCCGCCGCGCAGCAGCGCGCGCAGGGCAGCGTTGGCGCGGCGCAGGCGCAGCCGGCCGTCGAGGAACGCGACGCCGAACGGCACCTCGGTGACCAGGGCGCCGAACAGCGCCGCGTCGGCCAGGGCCGTGTCGGTGCGAGCCGTGTCGCGGGCATCCGGGACCATCGCCTCATCCCCCGGTGTCGATCCGGCCACCAGTCTAGACGCGCCCGCCGCCGGGAGGCGGAGGACGCCGGACCCGGGCCCGGCGCCCGGAATGCGGCCCGCCGGACCCGCATCATCTGTCGGACATAAGCCGTCGATTGGGAGAAGTCGCACGTCAGCGGCGGTCCGGTTCCGCGGATTCCGCTGCGGGACGCGGCGCGGGTCCCGAACATGAGGACATGACGTTCCCGTTGATGCCGGGGTACGACCACATCAACCTGGTCGCCTCCCTCGATCCCGTCACGGCCGTGCGGGACCGCGAGATCGGCGACGCGATCCTCGCGTTCCCGAAGCTCCTCCCCGCCGGGTCGCCCGACTTCGGGTACGCGGTGCAGGCCGGCGCCGAGTGGCGGATCGGCTGCCTCGGCTCGACCGACCCGTCCGCCGCCCGCTACGGCCTGGCCGCGGACCTGCGCCGGGACGCGGCGGACGGCGATCACCCGCCGGGCATGGCGCGGGCGATGCTCGCGGCGGCGGGCCGGCTCGATCCGGAGGAGGGCGCCCAGCTGCCCAAGGACGAGTGGGAGATCGGCGACCGGCGCTACCGGATCATCCGGGTGGAGAAGTACACGCTGCTCGGCGACCGGGTGATGGAGCCGCCGCGGCCGACCGACACGCCCGGCGCCTGCGGCGACGGGATGCTCCGCGGCCACCTGCTGGAGCCGGCGGCGCCGGCCGGGCGGTGGGAGGCGCAGCTGCGGCTGAACCTGGTCGGCTTCATGCCGGTGCCGGGCTCCGTCCCGGACGTGGTGCTGGCGGAGGCGCGGCACGCGGTGCAGGCGTACCCGGGCGTGGTGCTGCTGCCGCCGACGTTCATCGCGGTCGAGGTCAAGGAGAACGGCTGGGCGCCGCTGACCGGCGGCGACGATCCGGACGAGACGCGCCGCCGGCTGGCCCGCTACTTCGCCGACCTGCTGCCGCGGCTGCGCGAGTTCCAGGGCGACCCGCCCGATCCGGCCGAGCTGGCGGAGTGGGAGCGGGCCGCCGAGCAGATCGAGGCGGCGACCGGGCACGCGTTCACGGCGGCGGGGCGCGAGTTCCGCACCGTGCGGATCTCGCGGATGCTCCGGCTCGGCCGGGACGGCCCGGAGGGCCCGCGCCCCTCCGACGAGGAGCGCTACGGCCTGTCCGGAGCCGTCCACGGAGACGAGTACGAGGAGTACGACGAGGAGGAGGAAGAGGAGGAGGAGGAGGAGACCTCATGACGGCCGGGCGGCGGCCGCCCGGCCGGTGACGAGGAACACCACGGCCGCGACGAGGCACAGCGCGCCGGCCGCGCCGAGGCTCGCGACGTCGAAGCCGTGCACGGCCGCGCGCGCCGCCCCGCCCGGGTGGTCCCGCAGGTAGTGCGCGGCGGCCGTCCCGGCGACGGTGCTGAGCAGGGCGGTGCCGAGGGACGCGCCGATCTGCTGCGACGTCATGACGCCCGCGCCGGCCACGGCGGTGTCGGGGCCCGCGCCGAGCGTGACCGTGCTGTTGGCGGTGACGAGGACCCAGCCGGTGCCGAGCCCGACGAGCAGGAACACCGGCAGCACGTGCGTCCAGTAGCCGCTGTCGACCCGGACGGTCCCGAGCAGCGCGAGCCCGGCGGCGATCACCAGCAGGCCGGGGACGAGCAGCGCCCGCACCGGCGCCCGGACGAGCAGCCGGCTCACCCCCCGCACGCCGATCATCAGCCCGGCCGTGAGCGGCAGGAACGCGACGCCCGCCCGCACGGGCGAGTACCCGAGGACGTTCTGCAGGTAGAAGGTGAGGAAGAACAGCGCGGCGAACATCCCGACGGCCAGGCCGAGGACGGCCAGGTAGGAGCCGCCGCGCCGGCGGTCGAGGACGACCCGGGGCGGCAGCAGCGGCCCGGACACCCGGGTCTGCGTCCACGCGAACGCCGCGAGCAGCGCGACGCCGGCGGCGAGCGGCACGACGGTCGTCGCGGCGCCCCAGCCGTCCGGCTCCGCGCGGGCGAAGCCGAGGACGAGGCCCATCAGGCCCGCGGTGGCGAGCAGGGCCCCGACGACGTCGATCTTCACGCCGGGCGTGCGCGGCACCGGACGGACGGCATAGAGCACCCCGGCCCCGGCGGCGGCCGCGATCGGCACGTTCACGAACATGCACCAGCGCCAGTCGAGGTAGTCGGTGAGGACGCCGCCGAGGACGACGCCGAGCCCGGACGAGCTGCCCATGACCGTCCCGTAGATGCCGAACGCCCGGCCGCGCTCGGCCGGGGCGGGGAAGGCGGCGGCCAGCGTCGCCAGCACGGACGGGGTGAGCAGCGCGCCGGAGACGCCCTGGGCGGCCCGCGCGGCGAGCAGCAGGGCGGGGCCGGGGGCCGCGCCGCCGAGTGCGGACGCCAGCGCGAACCCGGTCAGGCCGATCAGCAGCGCGCGGCGGCGGCCGATCAGGTCCGACAGCCGGCCGCCGAGGAGCAGCAGGCCGCCGTAGCCGAGCGCGTAGACGGTGATCACCCATTGCCGGCCCGGGTCGGACAGGTGCAGGGAGCGCTGCAGCGACGGCAGCGCGATGTTCATGATCGTCATGTCGATGCCGATCATGAGCTGGGCGGTGGCGACGGCGGCCAGCGCCCACCATCGCCGCGGGTCGGGCGCGGAGCGGGCCGCGCCCTCGCGCTCTCCGGGAACCGTTTCGGTGGTCATGGTGGCCCTTCCTTGAGTGAACAGCTGTAGCGCTACGACTGTAGCGCAATGGCCGTCGCATTAGAATGCCCGCATGGGAACGGCATCGCCGTCGCGCGGGCGGAACCGGCGCGGCCAGGGCGAACGGCTGCGCGAGGAGATCGTGGCGACCGCGCTGCGGCTCCTGGAGGAGCTGGGCGACGACGAGGCGCTGTCGCTGCGCGCGGTGGCCCGGGAGATCGGCATCGCGGCGACGTCGGTGTACCTGCACTTCGCCGACCGGGACGCGCTCGTCCTCGCGGCGATGGAGCGCAGCCACGCCGACCTGGTCCGGGCCGCCGACGAGGCCGAGGCCGCCGCAGGCGACCCGGTGGGCGGGCTGCGCGCGCGCGTGCAGGTCATGGGCACCTGGTCGCACGAGCACCCGGGTCTCTACAAGGTGCTGCACGAGAGCGCGGTCAACAAGCGGTGCGACACCTCGTTCAAGATGGAGCTCGGCAAGCGCACCACGGCGGCCGTCCAGCGGTGCATGGACGAGGGCCTGGCGCCCGCCGACGACGCGGCGGCCGTCTCGCTCGACCTGCGCGCGGCCGTGCACGGCGCGGTCTCGATGCGCGTCAACGAGCCGAACCTGCCGTGGGAGCCGCTGGAGCAGCAGATCGACCGGCTCCTCACCAAGCTCCTCGGCGTCCGCCTCTCCTAGCGGCGGTGTCTACAGAGCCGCCTACAGGTACGCGCGGGCCTGGAGCTCGAACAGCTCGGCGTAGAGCCCGCCTTCGGCGAGGAGCGCGGTGTGGTCGCCGGCCTGGACGACCCGCCCGCCGTCCATGACGACGATGAGGTCGGCCATCCGGACGGTCGAGAAGCGGTGCGACACCAGGATCGTGATCGCGCCGGTGCCGGCGGCGGTGCGGCGCGCGGCGTCCAGGTAGCGGCGGAACAGGGCGTCCTCGGTGGGCGCGTCCAGGCTCGCGGTCGGCTCGTCCAGGACGAGCAGCAGCGGGTGGTCGCGCATCATCGCGCGGCCGAGGGCGAGCTTCTGCCACTGCCCGCCGGACAGGTCGGCGCCGCCCTGGAACGACTTCCCGAGCGGGGTGCCGAGACCGCCCGGCAGCTCATCGATGACGCTCGTCCCGGCGGCCCGGTCGAGGGCGGTGCGCAGCGCGTCCTCGTCGTCGAGGCGGGGCAGGTCGCCGATGCCGACGGCCTCGCCCGCGCGCAGGTTCCACTTCACGAAGTCCTGGAAGGCGGCGGACGTGCGGGCGCGCCACGCGGTGCGGTCGATGGCCGCGAGGTCGGTGCCGTCCAGCAGGATCCGCCCGCTCGCCGGCGCGTACATGCCGGTCAGCAGCTTGACCAGGGTGGTCTTGCCCGCGCCGTTCTCGCCGATCAGCGCGACGGTGCCGCCGGCGGGCAGGGTGAGGTTCACCCCGCGCAGGACGGGCGCGTCGGTGCCCGGGTAGGCGAACGCGACGTCCTCCAGCGTGATGCCGTGGTCGAGGCGGTCGGGGGCGGGCGCGCCGCCGGAGCGCTGGGCAGCCGCGTGGTCCTCCAGCCAGAGCAGGCTCTGCGCGGCGGACGCCGTGGTGACGATCTGGCCGATCGCGTTGGACGCCTGCGAGACGGTGAGCTGGGCGCGGCGCAGCAGGCTGACCGCGAGGACGACCTGGCCCGCCGACGCGTCGCCGTGCGCGGCCCGGACGGCGATGAGCGCGATCGCGCCGGAGAACGCGGCGGCGTACAGGAACCAGCCGAGCGCGCTCCACAGGGCGCCGGCGGACGCGGCGCGGACGGTGGCGCGGCGGGCGGCGGCGCTGAGCCGGTCGTGGCGGGCGCGCAGCTCGGGCCCGAGGCCGTAGGTCCGCAGCTCCTTGGCGGGCCCGGCGGTCGCGGCCAGCTCGAACAGCTCCCCGGCGAGGCGCCGCCGGTCCGCGACGGCGGCGTCGGCGCGTTCGCGCAGCGCGACGGACCGCTTGTCGGCGAGGTACGGGGGCAGGCCGGCGAGCGGCAGCAGCGCGAGCGGCCAGTAGACGGTCGCGAGCAGGACGGCGATCCCGGCCGTCCGGACGGCGACGGACGCGAGCGTGAGCGCCTGCCGGGGCCCGGACGCGAGCATCGGGCGGCGCTGCTCGAGCCGTTCCAGCTCGGCGAGGTAGCCGGGCCGCTCGAAGTGCTCCAGGCCGGGGACGGCGTTGACGAGCGCGGCGATCCGCGCGGACAGCCACACCGACACCTCGTCGGTCAGCGCGGTCAGCCGTCCCGCGGACACGATCATCAGCGTCCAGGACAGGGTGAACAGGACGGCGACGGTGACGGTCCCGGCGATCTCCGCGGCGACGTCGTGCCGCGCCAGGGCGTCGACCATCGTGCGGATGCCGACCGGGTAGGCGATCTGGGTGAGCGCGGTCGCGAGCGTGGTCAGCGCGGCGACGGCCATCGGGCGCGGCGCGGCCCGGAACCCGTCGGCGACCAGGACGCGGAACGTGCGGCGGACCGTCGTCATGCCTCGCTCTCCTTCTCGTCGCGGAAGCGGGCGGCCTGGAGGCGGAACATCTCCGCGTAGGTCCCGCCGAGCGCCATCAGCTCGTCGTGGGCGCCCTGCTCGGCGAGGCGTCCGCCGTCCAGCACGCAGATCCGGTCGGCGCGGCGCACGGTCGAGAACCGGTGCGAGATGACGATGGACGTGAGGCCGCGCGTGAGGTCGAGGAACCGGTCGTAGAAGGCGGCCTCGGCGCGGACGTCCAGCCACGCGGTCGGCTCGTCGAGGACGAGCACCGCCGCGCCGTGCTCGACGGCGAACAGCGCGCGGGCGAGGGCGACGCGCTGCCACTGCCCGCCGGACAGGTCGGTCCCGCCCGCGTACTGGCGGGACAGGACGGTGTCCCAGCCGACCTCCGCGGCGAGGTCGAGCGCGCCGGCGCGGGCGGCGGCGCGGTCGCGGCCGTCCTCGTCCCCGGCGTGCTCGACGGCGCCGAGCGCGACGTTCTCGCCGAGCGGCAGCGGGTAGCGGTTGAAGTCCTGGAACACGGCGGCGAACCGGCGCTGCCAGCGCGCCGCGTCGAGGTCGCGGAGCGGGACGCCGTCCACGGTGATGGTCCCGCCGGTCGGGTCGTGCATGCGGGCGAGCAGCTTGACCAGCGTGGTCTTGCCGGCGCCGTTCACGCCGACGATCGCGGTGGAGCGTCCCGCCGGGATCTCCAGGTCGAGGCCGTCGAGGACGGGTTCGCCGCCGGGGTAGGCGAAGCGGACGCCGTCGAGCCGGATGCCGTGCTCGGGGAGCCCGGCCGGGTCCCGGCCGCCGCTCAGGTCCTCGCGGGCGGCGCGCAGGCGCGCCTCCAGCGCGGCCTGGTCGGGCAGGGCCGAGACCATCCATTCGGCGGAGATGTCGCTGGTGGTGACGGTGCCCGCGTACATGGTGGCGGGCAGCAGCGGCAGCATGACCGACAGTTCCCGCAGGCCGATCTGGTGGTGCAGCGCCGCGTACGCGAGCGTGCCGCACGCGTCGAGGTAGGCGGCGAGGACGGCGCCGGCGAGCAGGTAGGCGCGGCGGCTGAGCCGGGCGTAGGTCTCCCGGTTCGTGGCCATGCCCGTCGCCCAGTGCTCGCGGTACCGGTCGATCGTCCAGTCGCCGAGGCCGAAGACGCGCAGCTCCTTCGCGGCGGCCGGGCGGATCGCCAGGTAGAGGAAGTACCAGGCGCGCCGCAGCACCTCGGCCTTCGTCCGGAACCCGACGATCTGGGCGAGGATGATCTTGCGCAGCGGGCGGCGGATCAGCAGCCACACGGCGAGCAGCGCGAGGCCGAGCCACCACCGGAACGTGGCGAGGACGGCGCACGCCGCGATCCCGGCGAGCCGTGACCCGGCCGCGGCGGCGAGCGCGACGGGCGCGTCCGCGGGGATGTGGCCGGTCAGCCTGCCCCTGGCCAGCTCCAGCTGGTCCTGGGTCTCCGGGTCCTCCAGGTGCGCGACGCCCGCCGGGCCGCTGACGGCGGCCATGAGCCGGCTCTGCAGGTCGTCCACCAGGCGCGCCTTGACGCACGCGCTCAGCCACTCCTGGTACGGGCCGGTGAGGAGGGTCGCCGCGTAGAGCAGGCCCGCGACCAGCAGCGCGACGGCGAGGGCGCGTCCGGCGGCACCGTGCAGGTGCGCGGCGGCCGCCGCCGGGATGCGCCCGACCGCGTACCCGAGCGCGACCAGGCTCGCGTTCGGCAGCAGCGCGTTCGCCAGCACCAGCAGGGCGACCGCCGCCGACCAGCCTTTGCCCGCGCCCCAGAGCATCCGCAGCGCGCGCACACGGCCGGACCCGGCGAGCCGTTCCGGCAGCCCTGCGATGACCACGTCGGCCTCCAAAAGTTGATGCGCATCAACTTTGGCAGAATAGAACCGTCCGGCCCGCCGCACCAGAGGGTTTCCCATGCCGACCGCCCGCCGTCCCCGCCAGGCCCGCGCCATCGAGACGCGCCGCCGCGTCTACGAGGCGGCGGTCGCCGAGTTCGAGCGGTCCGGCGTCGAGGCGGCCCGGATCGAGGACATCGTCGCCGCGGCCGGCGTCAGCTGGGGGACGTTCTTCACCTACTTCCCGAGCAAGGACGACGTGGTGCTGGAGGCCGCGATCGTCACCTGCGCCGCGTTCGCGGACGCGTGCCGCAAGGGCCTCGCCGCCGGCTCCGGCACCGGCGTCATCGTCGGCAACGCCTTCGCGGCGCTGCGCCGCGCCGCGCCCGCGCCCGGCCCGCTCCGCGACGCGATCATGCGCGGGATCGCGAACCAGCCCGAACGCCTGTCGGACCACCTCGGCGAGGACGTCCCGAACCCGGTGCTCGCGCTGGCGGAGGTGCTGGAGGCGGGGCAGCGGCGCGGCGACGTCGCCGCCGGGGAGCCGCCCGAGTCGCTCGCGGCCGTCCTCGTCCACGCGACCATCGCCGCGGGCCAGCGGGAGGCCGCGATGGAGCGGGCGGCGGGCGCGACGGAGCGCTCCGGCCTGCCTCTCACCGTCCTCACCGTCAAGCTGCTGCTGCGCGGGATGCGCCCCGACCCGGAGCCCGGCGATCCCCGGGAGGTCGCGCTGGAGCGCGCGGCGGCGGCGCTCCGCGAGGCGGCCGAACCGGACGGGCCCCGGATCCCCTAGAGGTCCCCGCCCGCCGTGATCAGGGGCCAGAGCCCACCGGTGCCCGCGTCGACGGCGCGGGCGCCGAGAACCTCGCCCCATTCCGCCTCGTTGCCGCACTCGTCGCGCCACGCCCACAGCCGGGTGGTGGCGTGCCGGAGCCCGTGCTCGTCGGTGAACCCGATCGCGCCGTGCACCTGGTGGGCGAGGCGGCACACCGTCCCGGCGGCCTCGCTCGCCGCCGCCTTCGCCGCCGCGATCGCGAAGCCGGTGCCCTCGGCGGCCGCCGCCTGCGCCGCGACGGTCGCGAGCAGCGTCTCGCCCGCCATCTCGGCGAGGTGCTGCTGGACGGCCTGGAACCGCGCCAGCGGCCGGCCGAACTGGACGCGCTCGCCCGCGTAGCGGACGGCGAGGTCGGTCGCCGTCTCCATCGCCCCGGCCATCAGCGCCGCCCTGCCGAGCGCGGCGCGCTCCCGGAACGCCTGCGCGGTCGCCGCCGAGACGAGCACCTGTGCGGGAGCGGCGTCGCGCAGGTGGACGGTGTCGCGCGGTTCGCCCGCGAGGTTCGCGCCCTCGTCGACCTGGTAGCCGCCGCGCGGGACGAACGCGGCGCGGCCGTCGACCAGCACCGCGACGCCCTCCGCGTGCCGGGCCCACGGGACGCGCGGCAGCGTGCCCGTCAGCGTCCACCCGCCGCCGGCGTCCTGCCGGAGCGCGACGTCCGGTCCGGCCAGGGCGGCGGTCAGCGGCCCGGACGGGACGTCCGCGCCGGCCTCCGCGAGCAGCCACCCGGCCAGCAGCGCGGTCTCCGCCAGCGGGACGGCCGCCGCGTGCCGGCCCAGCACCCGCAGCACCTCGGCGGTGGTGGCGAGGTCGGCTCCGGCGCCGCCGCGCTCCTCGGGGACGGGCAGCAGCGTGACGCCGACCCGTTCCAGCTCGTCCCAGAGGCGCGGATTCCAGCCCTCACCGGGGTCGGCGTGCCGGGCGCAGACCGCGTCCACGGTGTCGACCAGGTCCTGGACGATGTCGTTCACCGGGCGTCCCCTCTCGGCAGCAGCGACTTGGCGACGACGCCGCGCAGGATCTCGTTGGTCCCGCCCCGCAGAGTGAACCCGGGGCTGTGCAGCACGGACTGCGCCAGCAGGTGCGCGAGCGGATCGGCCGACGCGAGGTCGGGCTCCGCCCGGGCGAGCAGCCGGACCGTCTCGATCAGCGCGCCCTCGAACCGGGTGCCGAGGTCCTTGACGGCGGCGGCCTCGACGGCGGGCGCGTCCCCGGCGGCGAGCCGCGCCGCGACCGCGAGGGACATCCGCCGCAGCGCCCACAGCCGCGCGACGACCATCCCGATCCGGGCCCGGCCGGCGGCGTCCGCGCCGCGCTCGGCGAGCCGCCCGGCGACGGCCGCGAGCAGCGGGAACGTGCTGAGGATCCGCTCGGGGCCGCTGCGCTCGAACGCCAGCTCGCCGGTGACCTGCCGCCAGCCGTCGCCGACCGTGCCGAGGACGCGGCCGTCCGGCACGAACACGTCGGTGAGGACGACCTCGTTGAAGTGGTGCTCGCCGGTCAGCAGCCGGATCGGGCGGATCTCCAGGCCGGGCGCGCGCAGGTCGACGATCAGCTGGGTGAGGCCCTCGTGCCGGCTCTCCCCGGGCGGCCCGGTCCGGACCAGCGCGATCATGGCGTCCGCGACGTGCGCGCCGCTCGTCCACACCTTGGCGCCGTTGACCAGCCAGCCGCCGTCCGTGCGCTCGGCCCTCGTCCGGACGGACGCGAGGTCGGAGCCGGAGTCGGGCTCGGACATGCCGATCGCGAAGCTCGTCTCGCCGCGCGCGATGCCGGGCAGGTAGGCGCGGCGCTGCTCCTCGGTGCCGAACTTCAGCAGCGACGGCCCCGACTGCCGGTCGGCGATCCAGTGCGCGGCGACCGGCGCGCCCGCCGCGAGCAGCTCCTCGGTGACGACGAACCGGGCGAGCGACCCGGCCCCGCTCCCGCCGTACTCGGGCGGGAACGTCATCCCGATCCAGCCGCGCTCGCCGAGCCGCCGGCTGAACGCGGGATCCCAGCCCGCCAGCCAGTTGTCGGCGTGCGGGACGATCCGCCCGGCGGCGATCTCCCCGGCGAGGAACGCGCGGACGTCCCGGCGCAGGCCGTCCAGTTCGGGCGGCAGGGCCGCCGCGTCCAGTCTCAGTGCGGGCACGGCACCTTCTTACCGGATGCCGGTAGAACGGGATTCGGCGGCATCGCACCTAGGATTCCGGCCATGTCACTGACCCTGGAACCCATCGGTCACGTCGCCGGCGGCCGGGACGAGGCGTTCGACGACGGCTGGGGCGCCGTGTCGGCCGCGATCGTGCTGGACGCGTCCCGGTTCGCGCCGGACGCCGTCGCCGGGCTGGCCGACTTCTCCCACCTCGAGGTCGTCTACCACTTCCACCGCGTCCCCGAGGAGAAGGTGCAGACGGGCGCGCGGCACCCGCGGAACCGGGCGGACTGGCCGCTGGTCGGGATCTTCGCGCAGCGCGGCAAGAACCGGCCGAACCGGATCGGGGTGTCGCGCTGCCGGCTGCTGGCGGTGGACGGGCTGCGGCTGGAGGTCGCCGAGCTGGACGCGATCGACGGCACGCCCGTCCTGGACGTCAAGCCGTACATGCGCGAGTTCGGGCCGCGCGGCGAGGTCCGGCAGCCCGCCTGGTCCGCGGAGCTGATGGCCGAGTACTACTGACCGCGCCCGGCGCCACAGGCTTCCCGGTCTCCGGGCGCCCCGTCCCGGTCGGTGGGAGGGGCGGGTCGCCCTGCTCCCTGTCCGCCCTCTACTCTACCAAACAGTTGTTAGAAAGAAGGGGCGGCGCGGCAGTGATGAGGGCCCTGGAGGAGGCTTCGCATGGATCTTGAATTCGGGGCGGCGGACGAGGAGTTCCGCGCCGAGGTGCGCGGCTGGCTGCGCGCGAACGTGCCGGCCGAGCCGCTGCCGTCGCTGGAGACCGAGGAGGGCTTCGCGCTCCACCGCGACTGGGAGCGCCGGCTCGGCGAGGCGCGGCTCGGCGTGGTGTCGTGGCCGGAGGAGTACGGCGGGCGCGGCGTGTCCGTCCTGCAGTGGCTGATCTTCGAGGAGGAGTACTACGCGGCGAACGCGCCGGGCCGGGTCAGCCAGAACGGCATCAACCTGCTGGCGCCGACGCTGCTCAAGCACGGCACGCCCGAGCAGCTCGCGCGGATCCTGCCGCCGATGGCGGCCGGCGAGGTGATCTGGGCGCAGGCGTGGTCGGAGCCCGGCGCGGGCAGCGACCTCGCCGCGCTGCGCTCCACCGCGACCCGCACCGACGGCGGCTGGCTGCTCGACGGCCAGAAGACGTGGAGCTCGCGCGCCGCGTTCGCCGACCGGGGCTTCGGCCTGTTCCGCTCCGACCCGGAGTCGTCGCGGCACAAGGGCCTGACGTACCTGATGTTCCCGCTGGACGCCGAGGGCGTGACGGTGCGCCCGATCGGGCGGCTCGACGGCAAGCCCGCGTTCGCCGAGCTGTTCCTGGACAAGGTGTTCGTCCCGGACGAGGACGTCATCGGCGCGCCCGGCGACGGCTGGCGCGTCGCGATGAGCACCGCCGGCAACGAGCGCGGCCTCACCCTGCGCAGCCCCGGCCGCTTCACCGCCGCGACCGAGCGGCTCGTCGAGCTGTGGAAGGAGCGCGCCGACCCGTCCGACACCGCGCTGCGCGACCGGGTCGCCGACGCGTGGATCCGGTCCCGCGCGTACCGGCTGAAGGGCTTCGAGACGATCTCCCGGGACGACGACATCGGCGCCGAGTCCAGCCTCAACAAGGTCTTCTGGTCGGAGCTGGACGTGGCGCTGCACGAGACGGCCCTGGACCTGCTCGGCGCGGACGGCGAGCTCGACTCCGACTGGCTGGAGGGCTACGTGTTCTCGCTCGCCGGCCCGATCTACGCGGGCACCAACGAGATCCAGCGCAACGTGATCGCCGAGCGGCTGCTCGGCCTGCCGAGGGGGTCCCGGTGAAGTTCGTTCTCTCCGCCGAGCAGCGGATGTTCGGCGAGACGCTGCGCCGGCTGCTGGCCGGCGCGGAAACCGCGAAGGCCGTCCGGGCGTGGGCGGCGGGCGACGCGGCGCCGGGCCGCGCGCTGTGGTCGCAGGTCGCCGAGGCGGGCGTGTTCGCGCTGGCCGTCCCGGAGGAGCACGGCGGCATCGGGCCGCTGCCGGTCGAGCTGGCCGTCGCGATGGAGGAGCTCGGCCGCGCCGCCGCGCCCGGCCCGTACGTCGAGACGCTCGCCGCCGCCGGGATCGTCACCGACGGGGACCTCCTGGCGAGGATCGCCGAGGGCGAGGCGCTGGTGTCGGTCGCCGTCCCGCACGCGCTGGACGCCGACGTCGCCGACCTGGTCATCGCCGCCGACGGGACCACCGTGCGGACCGGCGAGCGCGTCACGTCCCTCGACCCCGCCCGTCGCCTGTTCCGGGTGGACGGCGCGCCGACCGGCCTCACCGACCTCGGCGTGATGCTGTGCGCCGCCCAGCAGATCGGCCTCGGTCGCGCCCTGCTGGACGTGTCGGTGGAGTACGCGAAGACGCGGCAGCAGTTCGGGCGCCCGATCGGCGAGTACCAGGCGGTCAAGCACCACCTCGCCACCGCGCTGGTGGAGCTGGAGTTCGCGCGGCCGCTCGTCTACGGCGCGGCCCTGGCGTACGGGACGGACGACTTCGCGCGGGACGCGTCCGCCGCGAAGGTCGCCGCGTCCGACGCCGCGTACCTCGCGGCGAAGACGGCGCTGCAGGTGCACGCCGCGATCGGCTACACCGACGAGTACGACCCGTCCCTGTGGATCCGCAAGGCCCGCGCCCTGCACTCCGCCTGGGGCACGCCCGCCCACCACCGCGCCCGCGTCGTCGCCGCCCTCTGACCGTCGGCTCGCGGCGTGGGGCCCCCGCGGGCGGGGGGCCCGCCGCGGCGCGCGGGGGGGGGCGGCCCGCGGGGGCGGGGGGGCGCCCCCGCGG